>NZ_JBVVPR010000003.1:113375-293553 GCF_055811835.1 Bradyrhizobium sp. WSM4874 | reverse complement strand
TTCGCGGAGAGTCCCCCTCACCCGGAATTCAAGCTCCGCTCGAATTCCGACCTCTCCCCGCAAGCGGGGCGAGGTGAACTGAGCGTGTGGACCGGCCACTTCAATCAACTATCGTTTCGCGTGAGAGCGGCAGGAGATCATGCCTTGCTCAGGCCCGCCGCCTTCATCGCTTCGCCCATTTGGGCGTCGCCCTTGTCCATGAAGCTTGCGAACTGACCGGCATCGCCCCACACGGTGCCGAATCCGCGATTGCCCATGAAGTCCTTGAACTCGGCAGAGTCGTAGACCTTCTGCAGCGCCGCGGTGAGCTTCGTTGCGATCTCCGGCGGCAGGTTCTTCGGCCCGGCGATGCCGCGCCAGGCGCCGGTCGCGTAGTCGATGCCCATCGCCTCCTTCAGCGTCGGCACGTCCTTGAAGATCGGATTGCGGGCCGGCGCCATGATGGCAAGGCTCCTGGCCTTCCCGGCCTCGATGATGGCGCGGGCTTCCGGCACCGAGCAGGTGGTGAGGTCGAGGCCGCCGGCGGCGAGATCCTGCATCGCGGGTGCGGCGCCGTTCGACGGCACCCAGGCGACCTGGTTGGCGGGCAGGCCCATCGCCTGCATCCAGCCGACCAGCGCGAGGTGCCAAATGCCGCCTTGGCCGGTGCCGGAGGCCTTGAACTTGCCGGGAGGGGCCGCCTTGATGGCTTCGGCGAGTTCCTTCACCGTCTTGTAAGGCGAGGAGGAGGAGACCTGGATGCCCGGGGGATCTTCGTTCATCAGCGCCAGCGGGGTGTAGCTCTTGGGCGCCAGTTCGGTCAGCCCCTGCCAGTGCATCATCGAGATTTCGACCGTGAGCATGCCGATGGTGTAGCCATCGGGCTGCGCGGTCGCGATCGCGGTATGGCCGACGACGCCGGAGCCGCCGGTGCGATTGACCACGTTGAACGGCTGGCCGAGATCCTTCTCCAGCAGCGCTGCGACAATGCGCGCAGTCGCGTCAGTGCCGCCGCCCGCGCCCCAGGGCACGATGACGGTGACGGGCCGCGCCGGATAGGCTTGCGCACGTGCGGGTGCGAGGCCGAATGGGGCGGATGCCGCGACTGCGACAGATGAAGCCGCAAAGGTGCGGCGCGTAATCTTGGACATGAATGCCTCCCAGCGGCGCCCATGATTTCGGGCGCTCTTGTCAATGGCGACATTCTAGTCGGCTTTGCAGCGCGGCCGCAAGGTAGCGCTACCAGCGCTCTGTGAGCTGGTCGCTGCTCAAAACACGGATCACTGCGGCTCGTCCGCGTCGCTCTTCGGCCGCGCGCCGCCGAAGATACGGGTGCCTTCCGCGCCGAGATAAGGCTTCAGCGCTTCCCACGGCACGAACGCGACATATTCGCCCTCGGCGTAGGGGCCGACTGCATAGGGCGGGTAGTGGAAGGTGAGGCCGGAGCTCTTGCCCGCGTCGGTTGACGGCGCGAGCGTCACCGCGCCGATCTTGAGCAGGCTCGGCTCCACGCTCTTGAACCATTCGTCGGTCGCGGTCTCGCCGGCGCCGCGCTTCTTCTTCTCGATTTTCAATGAGGCGATCACCGCCTTCATCATTGCCTTCATGGCCGGGCCGTTGTCGGCGGTCTCGGTGAAGAACGGGCGGATGGAGATGCGCTTGTTCTCGGCCTTGTTCCACAGGATCGTGTTCACGTCGGAGTTGGGATGGGCGCCGTGGGTGTCCATGTAGTCGTTGCGGAGAATGCTGACATGGCGGTCAGCGACGACGGACCGGATCGTATATTTGCGCTCAAAGTCCCAGCCGCCATCCCTAAAGAACTGCGGATCCTCTTTGCGCGAAGCGGCGGCTTCTGCCGCGTTCTTGTCGATCCACTTCTTGCCTTCCGCCAGGCAGTCGGCCGCCAGCGCTACATCGACCTTGACCTTGTCGTCGAGGAAGACGCGGGCCTCGATGCTCTTGGTCTTGATGACCGCGTCGGGCTTGGGGTCGGCAGCATGGGCGGTCGCCAACAACGCGCTGCAGGCTGCGACCACAGCTAGCGCGCGCATCAACGCTGGCGCGGAAAATATCACGCACTGTCCTTTCGAAGATCGATGGCGACCTACTCCGCCGCCTCGCTATGCCCGAGCCGGGCGTTCAGCTTGCGGATCAGCTCCTCGGCCGCGTCCGCGATCACCGTGCCCGGCGGGAAGATCGCTTCGGCGCCGGCCGCGTAGAGCGCGTCGTAATCCTGTGGCGGCACCACGCCGCCGACGATGATCATGATGTCGTCGCGGCCCTGCTTCTTCAGCGCGGCCTTGAGCTCCGGCACTGCAGTGAGGTGGGCGGCGGCGAGCGAGGAGACGCCGAGGATGTGGACGTCGTTCTCGACCGCTTGGCGCGCGGCTTCGTCGGCAGTCGCGAACAGCGGCCCGATGTCGACGTCGAAGCCGATATCGGCGAAGGCCGACGCGATCACCTTCTGGCCGCGGTCGTGACCGTCCTGACCGATTTTTGCGACCAGGATGCGCGGACGGCGGCCTTCGGCCTCCTCGAAGGCGTCGATCAGCGCCTGAACCTTCTCGACCCGGTTACCCATGCTGGACGCCTCCCGCTTGTAGACGCCGGTAATGGATTTGATCTCGGCGCGGTGTCGGCCGAACACCTTCTCCATCGCGTCCGAGATCTCGCCGACGGTTGCCTTCGCGCGCGCAGCGTCGATGGCGAGCGCCAACAGATTGCCGTTGCCTTCGCCGGCCGAGCGCGTCAGCGCGGCGAGCGCGGCCTCGACGTCCTTCTGGTTGCGTTCGGATTTCAGCCGCGTCAGCTTGTCGATCTGGAGCCGACGGACATTGGTATTGTCGACTTTGAGGATATCGATTGGAGCTTCGTCGGTCGGCTTGTATTTGTTGACGCCGATCACCGCCTGCTTGCCGGCATCGATGCGGGCCTGGGTCTTGGCCGAGGCTTCCTCGATGCGCAGTTTCGGCACGCCGGCCTCGATCGCCTTGGCCATGCCGCCGAGCTCCTCGACCTCCTGGATGTGGCTCCAGGCCTTGGCGGCGAGGTCGCGGGTGAGACGCTCGACATAATACGAGCCGCCCCAGGGGTCGATGATGCGGGTGGTGCCGCTCTCCTGCTGCAGGAAGAGCTGGGTGTTGCGGGCAATGCGCGCTGAAAAGTCCGTCGGCAGCGCCAGCGCCTCGTCGAGCGCGTTGGTGTGCAGCGACTGGGTGTGACCCTGCGTCGCCGCCATCGCTTCTACAGTCGTGCGCATCACGTTGTTGAAGACATCCTGCGCGGTCAGCGACCAGCCGGATGTCTGGCAATGCGTGCGCAGTGACAGCGAGCGCGGATCCCTGGGGTTGAACGGCTTCAGCAGCTTCGCCCAGAGCAGCCGCGCGGCGCGCATCTTGGCGACTTCCATGAAGAAGTTCATCCCCGTCGCCCAGAAGAACGACAGGCGCGGCGCGAAACGGTCGACGTCGAGGCCCGCCGCAAGTCCGGCGCGAAGATATTCGACGCCGTCGGCCAGCGTATAGGCGAGCTCGAGGTCCTGCGTCGCCCCGGCCTCCTGCATGTGATAGCCGGAGATCGAGATCGAATTGTATTTCGGCATTTTTTGCGAGGTATACGCAAAAATGTCCGAGATGATCCGCATCGAAGGCGCGGGCGGATAGATGTAGGTGTTGCGCACCATGAACTCTTTCAGAATGTCGTTCTGAATGGTCCCTGAGAGCTTCTCCGGCGGCACGCCCTGTTCCTCGGCGGCCGCAACGTAGAGCGCGAGGATCGGCAGCACAGCGCCGTTCATCGTCATGGACACGCTCATCTGGTCGAGCGGAATTCCCGCGAACAGCGTGCGCATGTCGTAGATGGAATCGATGGCAACGCCGGCCATGCCGACGTCGCCGCCGACACGTGGATGGTCGCTGTCATAGCCGCGATGAGTGGCGAGGTCGAAAGCGACCGAAAGGCCCTTCTGTCCCGCCGCGAGATTGCGGCGGTAGAACGCGTTGGAGTCCTCTGCCGTGGAGAAGCCGGCATATTGCCTGACGGTCCAGGGCTGGTTGACATACATGGTCGGGTAGGGGCCGCGCAGATAAGGCGCGATGCCCGGATAGGTCTCGAGGAAGTCGAGCCCGGCCAGATCGGCCTCTCTATAAGCGGGCTTCACCAGAATGCCCTCGGGCGTCAGCCACGGCTCGGCGCTGCCGGTCGGGGCGCCGGTGGCGGCTCGCTCGAAGGCGACGTCGGCGAAGTTCGGAATGCGGCTCATGGTTTCAACCATATCATAGGCGCTCAATCATGATCCGGATGCTGATGGCTGACGATGGTCGCCATCTTTTCCGGTCCGTAATTCTGCTGCGTGGTCTGGCTCGGTAGATTGGCGATCCCGGCCACCCAGCCGAGACGGGACTCGGAGCCGAACTGTCGCGTCGGCACCACGTGGTCGGGGCGGTCGAACGCGCCGGTCATGATCTCGATGCGGTCGCCGTCGATGCGGCCAAAGCTCAGCGGCGTGCCGCAGGCGGCGCAAAAGCCGCGCTCGGCGATGGAGGAGGAGCGGAAGAACGACGGCTGCCCCTTGGTCCAGGCGAAGTCCGTCTTGTTGATGTCGGCAAACGAGGCGAACGGAGCGCCGCTGGCCTTCTGGCACATCCGGCAGTGGCAGATCGAAACCCTGTTCGGCGCCGTCGTGACTCCAAAGCG
Organism: Bradyrhizobium sp. WSM4874; assembly: GCF_055811835.1. Taxonomy (NCBI): domain Bacteria; kingdom Pseudomonadati; phylum Pseudomonadota; class Alphaproteobacteria; order Hyphomicrobiales; family Nitrobacteraceae; genus Bradyrhizobium; species Bradyrhizobium sp. WSM4874. The sequence goes on along the minus strand of NZ_JBVVPR010000003.1, from coordinate 288,879 downwards.
CACTGCCCCGCATTGGCAGCCGCCGGTGAAAACTGGTTTGCTGGCTTCGGTCATGCCTGCTCCATCCGTCGATAGGCGTCTTGCAATGTCGCAAGCGCGTCGCCCCCGGCGAAGACAAAACCGGTGACGCCGGCTGCACGTAGCGCCGCCTCGGCATCGGTCGGGCGGCCTGCCAGATAGATAAGTCGGGCCCCGGCGGTTTGCAGGGCCTGTGCCGCGGCTCCGGCGTGTTCCGCATAGACCTTGTCGCTGGAACAGAGACAGGCGAGCCCGGCGCCCGAGGCCTTGAAGGCTGCAACTAACTGGGCCGGATCGGCGAAGCCCTCGCTGTCGACGGCCTGGATGCCGCCGGTCTCGAACAGGCTTTTGGCGAAGGTCGCGCGCGCCGTGAAATCGGCGGGCGTGCCGAGATTGGCCAAGAACACTTTCGGCCGCGCGCCGTGTGCCTTCAAGGCCGCATCGGATTTGTCCCGCAGCGCCTCGAACGGTTCCGCCAGCCGGATCGGCGGCAGCGCGTCGAACTTGTATTTTTGCTCGCCATAAGGCGCCAGCGCGATCGGCGTCGCCTTCAGCACCGCAGTCTCGTTCTCGTGCAGGTTCGGAAACTCGCTGGCGCCGGTCAGCACGTCGCGGCGTTTTGCGATGTTGGCGTCACGGGCTTTTCGCGCGGCCGCCACCTTGCTCTGGAACAGGCCTTGCTGAAGCGCAGCGAAGGCGCCGCCGGCTTTCTCGCTCTCCTGGAATAGCGCCCAGGCTGCGTCGCAGAGCTGGCCCGTCAGCGTTTCGATGCCGCCTGCGCCCGCCGCGGGATCGCTGACCTTGGCGAGGTTGCTCTCTTCCAGCAGCACAAGCTGCGTATTGCGCGCCGCGCGCCGCGCGAACGGATCGGGCAGGCCGAGCGCCAGCGTATGCGGCAGCACGGTGATCGCGTTGGAGCCGGCAAGGCCGGCCGCAAAGGTCGCCATGGTCGCGCGCAGCATGTTCACATAGGGATCGCGCTGCGTCAGCATGCGCCAGGCGGTGTCGGCGGCGATGAACAGCGGTTTTGGCGTGAGCCCGCACGCCGTCTCGATACGCGCCCACAGCAGCCGCAAGGCGCGAAATTTTGCCATGGTGAGAAACTGATCTGCATCCGCGGCAAGCCGCGCATAGACCATACCTTGCGCCTGCTCCAGCGGAACGCCGGCGCCTTCGATCGCGCGCAAATAGGCGGTGCCGCAGGCGAGCACGAAGGCGAGCTCCTGCACCTCCGAGCCACCGGCATCGTGGATCACGCGTCCGTCGGCCGATGCGAACGGCCCCTTGAAGCCGAGCGCGGCGAGGCCCTTGATGCCGTCGGTGATGGCCGGGACGATCTCATCCCAGGTATACGGGCTATGGCCCCACACGGCGCCGGCCGCGAGCGGGTCGAGCCCGAAGCGGATGTCGCAGGCCGCGGGATCGATGCCGTTGCTCTTCACATATTCCGCGACGTGGATCGCCGCCATCCGCGATTGCGGACCGATCTCGAGCTCCAGCCCGATGCCGGCATCGAGATGGATATCCCTCAAGATCTTTGCGACTGCGTCTGCGGTCGGTTCCAGCCCGAAACCGTGAGCGGCATTGCCGCCGGCGAACACCAGCGCAAGCCCTGTCGCGCCATTTTCCAGATCGGTCAGTGCCTGCGCATTCGCCGCACTTGCATCGGGATGGTCGATCCGCTGCATGATCTGCCAGGGCGCTGCCGCCGGCCGCCCCACCATGGGCGCAACGCCTTTGGCGCGCGGATAGAGCGGATCGATCTTGATTCCGTCATAGGTCTTGGCGACCAGCTTCTCGAACGGCGCGCCCTTCAGCACGCCATCGACCAGCTTGCGCCAGTCTTCGACGGTGGCCTTGGGAAAATCCGCCGCCAGCGGCAGGTCGTCAGTCGCGGAGGTCATGCGGCGAGGGGCTCCCGAAAATCTTGTTGTTCGCAGTCGAAATTGCCACGGCCGGCCGTCCCTGCAAACGGTTGTTTTTGATTAACCGGTATCCGGAAGCCGCTCAATGCCTTGCGTCGAGACGCTGGCTAGCCCATCGCGCACACGAATGCCGGCGATCACGCGGTCGGGCGCGATTTCGGCCAGCGGCACTAGCACAAAGGCGCGCTCGAACAGGCGCGGATGCGGCAGGGTCAGATCGGGCTTCTGAAACGACACATCGTCATACGCGATCATGTCGAGATCGAGCGTACGCGGCCCCCAACGCCGCTCCTTGTCGCGCGTGCGGCCGAATTTCCGCTCGACCTTCTGCATCACGAACAGCAGCGCGTGCGGATCGAGATCGGTCTCGATCTCGACGCAGGCGTTGATGAAGGGAGCCTGGTCCTCGTCGCCCCAGGGCGGCGTCGCATAGTCCGACGAGCGCGCGATCAACGCAGCCTGCGCCATGCCGCAGATATGGGCGATCGCCTTCTGGAACGTCGCGCGGACATCGCCGACATTGCCGCCGAGCGCAATCAGGACGCTCGCCATGTCAGGGGTGCCGCGAGCGCGTCAGCATGACGCCGACGTCGTCGAAGATCGCGGCGATCGGCGCATGCGGCTTGTGCACGGTGATCTTGACCGCACGGATCCGCGGGAAGTGCGACAGGATGGCGTCGGCCACCGCGCCGGCCGCGCGCTCCAGCAGCTTGTAATTGGTGTTCTTGAAGGCTGCCGTAGTAGTCGCCACGACGTCGGCGTAGGACACAGTATCGGAAAGCCGGTCAGAGCGCGAAGGCTCCGACAGGTCGGTATAGAGCTCGAGGTCGATGACGAAGCGCTGGCCGACCTCGGTCTCGTGCTCCATCACGCCGTGGCGGGCATGGATCGACAGGCCGCTCACGAAGATCGTATCGGTCATGGCTTGCTCTCGATTGCGTGCGCCACTCGCAGGGCCTGCAAGGTCTCGGCGACGTCATGGGTCCGGATGATTTTCGCGCCGCGCTGCGCGGCGAGCAGATGCGCCGCGATCGAGCCGGCGAGCCGCTCTGTCGGCTCCGACGGCGACACCGAGGCGATGAAGCGTTTTCGCGAGGCACCAACGAGGATCGGCAGGCCGAACATGTCGAGCTCGCGAAGTCGCGCCAGCGCAATCATGCTCTGTTCGGCCGTCTTGCCGAAGCCGATGCCGGGATCGAGCACGATCTTGTCGCGGGCGATGCCGGCTTGTGCCGCGATGTCGAGCGAGCGCTGGAAGAACGCCTTCATGTTCGCAATGATGTCGATGGCGGGATCGACGCTGTCGCGGTTGTGCATGACAATGACGGGGACGCTCCTCGCGGCCACCATCGGCGCCATGCCGGCATCGCGCTGCAGGCCCCAGACGTCGTTGGCGATTACTGCGCCTTGGGTGAGCGCGAAGGCCACCACCTCCGCCTTCATGCTGTCGATCGAGACGGGCACGCCGAGCGCCACGATGTCCGACAGCACCGGGCTCAGCCGTGCCAGCTCGTCTTCCGCCGTGACCGGCCGGGCGCCCTTGTAGGGCCGGGTGGATTCGGCACCGATATCGATGATGTCGACCCCGGCCTCGATCATCGCCCGTGCCCGCGCGAGCGCCTGCCCGGGTGCGATGAATTCGCCGCCGTCGGAGAAGGAATCCGGGGTGACGTTGAGCACGCCCATCACCGCCGGGATCGGCCGCTCCAGCAGCGTCCGCAGCACGTCAAGCCCGACTGAACCGGCCGCCGGGACGGATGGGGAGGGCGAGGCATTCATGCGGCCCGCTTTAGCGGTCGGGGAGGGGGGATTCAAGGCGGGATTGGGGGCGATCCAGCTGCCCAATGTGCTCCGGGTCCCGTGAGGGCGCGATGCTCTTGCCCACACTCCGTCATTGCGAGCGCAGCGAAGCAATCCAGGCTGCCGCTGCGGAGAGACTCTGGATTGCTTCGCTGCGCTCGCAATGACCGGGAAGGAGCGGTGCTCTATCTGCCCAGACTTGTCCCTAGATCAATACGAAATCTTCGGCGGCAGCTTTTTCGCCTTGGCGATGATGTCGCCGACCGACTTCTCCGAGGGCAGGATGCGGAGCAGCTTTTTCTTTTCGTTGGCGTCCCGCATGCTCTGGGCAAGCCTTGCCGGATTTCGGTAGGCGAGCTCGCGCACGGTGGTGACGCCGGCGGCGCGGACCAGGCCGACCTTGGCCCGGCCCATGCCGGGGATGCGCATGTAGTCGGAGACGTTCGCCCATTCCAGCAGCAACTGCTCGCTGATGCCGGTCTTCGCGGAGAGCGCCTTGCGGCCCTTCACGGTCGAGGCCGCCTCGAGCAGCGCGTCGGTGGTGCGGATACCCTGCGCCTTCAACTTGTTGGCGGCAAAGGCCGACAGGCCCTCAATCTCGGAGATCGGATATGTCATGATACTCGATGTGAAATGCGCAGGCGTCAGGCGAACTGGCTGAGGCCCGGGGTCCCCGCGATGATCTTGCCCATCTGATCCGCTCCGATTTTGTCTCGGCCGAAGCGAAAAAGTTCACGGGCGATGTTCTGAATCTCGGACATGCCAAGTCCGAGGCCCATCAGGCGCGTGCCCACCGCCATCAGGCCGCCGCCCATCAGCCGCGACAGTCCTCCGCCGCTGCAGGACGCCTCGATTGCCGCTTCTGCACCTGGAATCTGGTCGATCAGTACCTGGACGCTGTCGGAAGGACCCTCGTTGCGGAGGAAGCCCAGGATAATGCCGACGGTCTTTTCGGCGACAGCACTATCTATGCTGGCGTTTGTCGCCAGCCGCCCGATTAGCTCGTCCATATGGCCGCCCCTCAGCCGGTTCACATGCCGGAGTATTGCTTTCGAAAATGATCTTGAGCCGGTGTGATGTGAAATACAAGCGATGAACGCCACAACGTTCCGATTCATTCTCGAACGCGCGAGAAGTGTTGCAGTGATGCAAGAGCGGAGATGAAATCGGCAAAAAAATGCCGCGATGCGAACGCGTCGTTCCTACTTTCGGCGGATGTCACCCGCATATTTCCGGCGATGTCGATGCCCGGAGCGCGTTGAATGGTTTCAATCAGCGCACGACATGCGTTAAACTACGGAACTGGTGCATTCGAGTTTCGATATGCGAAACACGGCAGAGAGATCAGGGAATAATGACCGCACAGGACAGCAAGCTCGGCGATACCGACGACAAGATCTTCGTCGGTAAAGGAAACGAGCAGGCATGGCTGACGCTGGCGTTCGCCAATCGCCACGGCCTCGTCACGGGTGCAACCGGAACCGGCAAGACGGTCTCGCTGCAAGTCATGGCGGAAGGATTTGCGCGCGCCGGTGTTCCGGTGTTCGCGGCCGACATCAAGGGCGACCTCTCCGGCATCTCCGAGGTTGGCGTGCCCGCGGACTTCATCGTCAAGCGCGCCACCGAGATGGGGCTGACGTTCCAGCCCGACCAGTTCTCGACGGTGTTCTGGGACGTCTTCGGCGAGCAGGGCCACCCGGTGCGGGCGACCGTCACGGAAATGGGCCCGCTGCTGCTCGCACGTATGCTCGACCTGAACGACGTGCAGGAAGGCGTGCTCAACGTCGCCTTCCGCGTCGCCGACGACAATGGGCTGACGCTGATCGACATGAAGGATCTGCGCGCGCTGCTCGATGCCATCGTGCCCGATGCCGGCAAGAAGGGGGCGGATGCCGAGGAGAGTCCGCTTGCCGAGATCAAGAAGGCGGCGCAGGGTTTTGGCAACGTCACCAAGGCCACGGTCGGCACCATCCAGCGCCAGCTCCTGGTGCTGGAGAACCAGGGCGCCACCAAATTCTTCGGCGAGCCGGCGCTGACGCTGAAAGACTTCATGAAGACTGACCGTGACGGCCGCGGCATGGTCAACATCCTCGTCGCCGACAAGCTGCTGCAGAGCCCACGGCTTTACGCGACATTCCTGCTGTGGATGCTGTCGGAGCTGTTCGAGGAGCTGCCCGAGGCCGGTGATCTGCCCAAGCCGAAGCTGGTCTTCTTTTTCGACGAGGCGCATCTGTTGTTCAACGACGCGCCCAAGGCGCTGATGGACAAGATCGAGCAGGTGGTGCGCCTGATCCGCTCGAAAGGTGTCGGCGTTTATTTCGTGACGCAAAACCCGGTCGACGTACCCGATCGTGTGCTCGGACAATTGGGCAACCGGGTGCAGCACGCGTTGCGCGCCTTCACCCCGCGCGACCAGAAGGCGGTCGCCGCGGCGGCCCAGACCTTCCGGCCCAACCCGAAGCTCGACACTGCCAAGGTGATCATGGAGCTCGGCAAGGGCGAGGCGCTGGTGTCCTTTCTCGAAGGCAACGGCACGCCGGCGATGGTCGAGCGGGTGATGATCCGGCCGCCGTCGGCCCGGATCGGACCGATCACGCCGGAGGAGCGCAAGGCGATCATGGATGCAAGCCCGGTGAAGGGCAAATACGACACCGCCGTTGATGCAGAGTCCGCCTACGAGATGATCCAGAAGCGCATTGCCGGCACGGCTGCCACTGCGGATGCTTCGGCGGGCGGTGGAGGCGGCGGCATCCTCGGCCAGATCGGCTCTATGGTCGGCACCATCTTCGGCACCAACGTCAAGCGCGGCCGCCTCTCCACGGGCCAGGTCATCGCGCGTGACATGACCCGATCGGTCACCAATCAGGTGATCGGGGGGATGGCCGCCAACATCGGCAAGTCGGTCGCCGGCCAGCTTGGCGGCTCGATCGGCCGCACGCTGGTCCGCGGCGCGCTCGGCGGCTTGCTGCGCAGGTAGGCAGTCAAGCTAGATTTGAGGCACTAAAGCCTCCACAACGTCGTGGCCGGGCCTGTCCCGCCTGCGCGGCCGAAGCCGCTTCGGCGCGGCGAAGGCCCGGCCATCCACGCCTCACTTGCAGTTCGAAGAACGTGGATGCCCGGGGACAAGCCCGGGCATGATGAGATTCCGCGGGTATTGATATGCGATTGCCCATACGCGCGCGAAGCTGAACACCACAAATTCAGGTGATCAGGACTCTCCAAGCGTCCGTCGGTCTGCTAGGTGCTATGGCCCCTGACTGGACCACACCGTGACCTCACCTGAATCTTTCGTTCGACCCGGCGCATTCCGAAACCTGTCGTTGCGTGCGCCGCTTGACCTGCTCTTCCTGCTCTGCTGCTTCATCCTGGCTGCCGACGTCCTTGGTCCCGAGATCTTCGGTCACGGCAAGACCAAGGACTACGGCCTATGGTACTGGGCCGGGCAGCAAGTCTTGAAGGGTGGGCCGCTCTATCCCGGCGACATCCGTGAGTACTTCGAGTTCATCTACCCACCGCTGCCGGCGATCCTGCTGGCGATCCCGAGCTGGTTCGGCAAGATCGCGCTCTACAGCGTGCTGTCGATCCTGAATATTGCGGCGTGGTGGTACACCGGGATGCTCTCCAATGCCATGACCGGTTCGGGCCGCAGGCCCGGCCCTTGGCTGGAGGCGCTGCCCGCTCTCGTCACCGTGACTTTCGTGTTCGACATGTTCGATCTTGGCCAGCCGAACCTCGTCCTGCTGGCGATGATGCTCTACGGCTTCTGGAGCTTGCAGCATCAGCGCTCCTGGCTCGCAGGCTTCATGTTCGCGCTCGCCACCGCCATCAAGGTGTTTCCAATTGCGGTGCTGCCCTATCTGGTCTGGCGGCGAAACTGGGGAGCCGCCGTCGCGACAGTCGCCTTCACCGGCATACTTCTCTATGTCGTGCCGGGCCCCATTCGCGGCTTCGAGCGCAACGCCGCCGAGGTCAAGACCTGGTATCAGGGCATGGTCGGATCGAGTTCGGAAAAAGGATTTGGCCAGCGCGACGAGCAGAACTGGTCGTGGGTGAACCAGTCACTCATTGCCGTCACGCACCGGCTGGTCCGGCCCATCAACTACAATCAGGAGGACCCCAGCAAGCCGCCGCGCACAATGAATGTCATCGACGTCGATTACAGGACGGCGAACTGGATCGTGCTGGCGCTGTCGGCGTTGCTCGGCCTAGGCTTCGTCGCGGTCATGCCACGGCAAGCGCTGCGTACGGCGCGCTCGGACGCCGAGGAGCTCGGCATCCTGTTCTGCCTGATGACGGTGGCGTCGCCCCTGGCGCGGCAATACTACTTCATGTGGCTGTTCTTCCCGATGACGGTGCTGATGCATCGTGCCGCCTTCGACGAGCGGGCCAACGTGCGCCTGGGAACCTGGCTCGCTCTTGGCGCCGCCGGCATCCTCATGCTGCTGGCGCTGCCGTGGTTTCCCAATGTCTTTCAGGCCTGGGGCAATAACCTCGTCGCCACGGCGATCCTCGCAGCTAGTCTCGCATGGCACATCCGGCATCCGCCGGTTGCGGCTGGCCCCGACGCCGCGGCAGCGCTAAAAGCCGATAGTTCTTGAGAAGACATCTTGAGCCCCGACGTCTTGGGATTCGAACGCAGGGAATACGACCAATGGCAAATGCGCAGCTTCAATCCGTGCTCGACCACATCGACAAGGAGTTCGACAACAGCCTGGAGCGCCTGTTCTCGCTGTTGCAGATCAAGTCGATCTCCGCTGATCCGGCCTTCGCGGCCGATTGCAAGGCAGCGGCCGAGCATCTTGCCAGGGACATCGCGAGCCTCGGCGTTGCGACTGAAGTGAGGTCGACCGCCGGCCATCCCGCGGTCGTCGGCAAGAGCGTCGCGGGCGGCCGGCCGCATGTGCTGTTCTACGGCCACTATGATGTGCAGCCGGTCGATCCGCTCGAGCTCTGGCACCGTCCGCCGTTCGAGCCCGTTGTGACCGACCATGCCGACGGCCGTAAGATCATCGTGGCGCGCGGCGCCGAGGACGACAAGGGCCAGGTCATGACCTTCGTCGAGGCCTGCCGCGCCTGGAAGAAGGTGACGGGATCGCTGCCGATCGACGTCACGTTCCTGATCGAAGGCGAGGAAGAAGTCGGCTCGAAGAACTTCGTGCCCTTCATCGAAGCCAACAAGGACGAGTTTAAGGCTGACTATGTCCTGGTCTGCGACACCGGCATGTGGGACCGCGACACGCCGGCGATCACGACCTCGCTGCGCGGCCTGCTCTACGAGGAGCTCAAGATCACCGCGGCCAATCGCGACCTGCATTCCGGCGTGTTCGGCGGCAGCGCGATGAACCCGATCCGGGTGCTGACCAAGATTCTCGGCGGGCTGTTCGACGATGACAACCGTATCACCATCCCCGGCTTCTATGACGGGGTGAAGGATACGCCGCCGGACATTCTCGCGCAGTGGAAGAAGCTCGACTTCACGCCGGACACGTTCCTCAAGCCTGTTGGGCTATCGATACCGGCCGGCGAGAAGGGCAGGCTCCTCGTCGAGCAGGCTTCCACGCGTCCGACCTGTGATGTCAACGGCATCTGGGGCGGTTATATCGGTGAGGGCTCGAAGACGGTGATCCCGTCGCACGCATCGGCCAAGGTGTCATTCCGATTGGTCGAAGGGCAGGATCCGCAAAAGATCCGCAAGGCGTTCCGTGCGTACGTGACGGCGCGCATTCCGGGAGACTGCAAGGTCGAGTTCGGCGACCACTCTGCCGGGCCTGCGATTGCGCTCGACTGGAACATGAAGCCGCTCGCCGCGGCCAAGACCGCGCTGACCGAGGAATGGGGCAAGGAGACCGTGCTGATGGGATCGGGCGCCTCGATCCCGATCGTTGCGGACTTCAAGCGTACGCTGGGGCTCGACTCGCTGCTCGTCGGTTTCGGCCTCGACGACGACAACATCCACTCGCCGAACGAGAAGTACGACCTCCGCAGCTTCCAGAAAGGCATCCGTTCCTGGGCGCGCATCCTCGCGGCGCTGGCCGAGGTGAAGTGACTGCGTAGGGTGGGTTAGCCCCGCGGCTGCGCGAAGCGCAGTCGCTGGGCGTAACCCACCAACTTCTTCCCGCGATCACGGAAGCATGGTGGGTTACGCTTCGCTAACCCACCCTACGAAGCGCACCAAATAAAAACGCCGCCCGGAATTGGGCGGCGTTTCATTCCAAAAGGCGTAGAGGTTCGTTGACCGCTACCCTACATCAAATCCGGAAAATCTCAAGACCGGTATCCCGGAAGCTCGCGGTCGAGCTTGCGCAACAGCGGCGGCCACACGAGGTTGGTCGCGCGTAATTCGGCACGGTCGCGGTTGGCGAGCAGCTCGGTGTTCTTGTCGATCGCGACATCGTCGACCGGATACACCGGCGTGCCCAGCGCGCGTGTACGCACCTGCATCGAGCAGGCGCGCTCGAGGTGGTACATGCGCTCGAAGGCCGAGGCGACCGAGCGGCCGACCGTCATCGTGCCGTGGTTGCGCAGCAGCATGTGGTTGTGGTCGCCGAGGTCCTTCTGCAGCCGCGGCCGCTCGTCGTGGTCGAGCGCGATGCCTTCATAGTCGTGATAGGCGAGGTCGTGGGTGACGAGCTGGGCGGTCTGGTTCAGCGGCAGCAGGCCTTCGGCGCTGCTCGAAACCGCGGTGCCGTCGAGGGTGTGGAGATGAAGCACGCACATCGCGTCCTCGCGCACCTCGTGGATCGCCGAGTGGATGGTGAAGCCGGCGGGGTTGATGCTGTACTCGCTCTCGGAGAGCTGGTTGCCGTGTAGATCGACCTTGACGAGGCTCGACGCCGTGATCTCGTCGAACATCAGCCCGTAGGGGTTGATGAGGAAATGATGGTCGGGGCCGGGCACGCGCGCGGAGATGTGGGTGTCGACCAAATCGTCCCAGCCGTAGAGTGAAACGAGGCGATAGCAGGCGGCGAGATTGACCCGTTGCTGCCACTCGGCCTCCGTCATGTTCGACGGCACTTCCTTCAGGCGCGCTTCCGCTGGCGACATGGCTGATCTCTCCGAACATCGTTGTTGCGGGGAGGGAGGGTAGTCTCGGTGGTAGCTGGCGGCAAGGCGCTGAAAGCGCGGCAGTCCAGCGTAGCCCGCATGGAGCGAAGCGGAATGCGGGACCGGTCCCTGGATTTCGCTTCGCTCCATCCGGGCTACGGCACTCCGGCTCGGGAGAGAAGAATCTTACGGCGCAGGGATCGAGAGCAGGCTGGAAATGCTGCTGCCGCGGATGTCGTAGACGCGGGCGAACACCACGTCGTCGCGCTTGATCTCGACCAGCACGGGCGCGGTGAGGCCCTTGCAGTAGAATTCACCGAGCGTCATGGCGAAATCGGCGGCATTGGAATCCCAACCGATGGTGAAGTCGGGGCCGAGCGCGACCTGGGCGGGACGCTGCGGACCGCACACGGCGACTTTCCACTTGCGGTTACGCGGCGGCACTTCCTGGCGTTCGACCAGCTGCTCGCGCAATTCGTCCGAGGCCTGCTTCAGCGCGAGACCCCAATAATCCAGCATGAAGCGGTCGTCGGCGCCGCGCACGGTGCCGGCGATGTGGTTGAAGTGGGTGTATTGATAAGGATGCAGCCGGATCATCTCGGCGAGCGAGAGCGCAAGGCCAAAACAGAAGGTGGCGAGCACGACCGGCTGCCACGTACGGTGATTGGCGCGCAGGCGCTCCATGGCCCAGCCAAAGGCGACTCCGCCGAGCACCGCCATCGGCGGGATCACGAAGACGAAATGGCGGATGCCGTTGTACAGCGCCGGCCGCTTCACCATCGCGATCACCAGCGGCAGCGTCGCTGCGAGCGTGAGCATCAGCAGGATGGTTTTGCGGCGGGCGGGAACCTCGCGACGCGGCAGCAGTGCGAAGGTGCCGATGACGGCGCCGAACATCAGCACCAGCATCACCTCGGGCAACTGAAGTGCGAACAGCGTCGGCAGGTAGGACCAGGGCATGTCGGGCACGGATACGATCGCGCCGTCGAACATCTCCTTCCAGGGTTTCTCGAAGAAGTGCGAGAAGTAGGTCAGCGCCTCGAAGGGATTGCCGGGCTCCATGATCGACCACGGCCAGATCAGCCCCATCACGAGGTAGCCGAGCACGAGGCCAGGCAGGAGCACGTAGACGACATAGGCGAAGCGTCGGATCGACTCGCGCAGGCCCTCGCTGCGCAGTTCCTCCAGGAACAGCGGCATGAAGCCGATCACGGCATAGACCAGCGCAAGTCCGCCCAGGATGCGGGTGCCAAGCGAGAGGCCGGCACCAAGGCCGACGATCAAGATCGTGCGCGGCGAAGGCTGCGGATATTCCTCGGCGAGCCGGACGAGGCCCAGCATCAGGATGATCATGGCCACCGCGAAGGGTGCATCCTTCGGGTTCATGAACATGTGGCCGTAGAAGATCGGGCAGAGCGCGAGCAGCAAGAGTGAGGCAAGTCCCGCAAGGGGCCCCCCGATACGGCGGCCGAGCCGCCACGTCACCGCAAGTCCGACCACGCCGACGACGGCGCCGACCAGACGGCGCGTCTCGAACAGCTCGAGCGGAATCACCTTGTGCAGGAGGGCCGCGACCATGTCGAAGCCGCCGCCATACATGTAGAGATTGGCGAACGAGAGTGCCGCGGTGTCCTTGAAGCCGGAACCGAACATGCGCAGCAGCAGGTCGGCATATTCGGCGTGGGTGTAGTCGTCCCAGCCGAGCCCGTAGTCGCGGAAGGTCAAGCCAGCAATGACGGCGACCGCAGCCAGCACCAGCATGGCGAGATCGTCGCAAGTCCGTTCAACCGAGCGCCGCAGAGGCGTGTCGATCGCCGAAGTCGTGATGGATGTCATGGCTATTGGTGACCCGGAATCCCCTCTTGGCCCTGCTGGTGCGCGCGGGCCACTTCCCCGGAATCCCTATAGCGCAGTTCCATTACCAAGTAATTGGGCATTATGGCTAATTCCTGATGCAGCGCAGCAAATCCGACCAACTCCTGAGCAGCTTAAAAGTAGCGAGCCGTAGCTGAAGGGAATGTGAATAAGTCCCTGATTTCCTTTCCTTTAGGAACGCAGGCTATAATTCGACGTTGGCGTGGAACACCGGATGACGGTATCGTGGCGTGACGAGTGTCGCGTGTGGATGCGCGGCCGGGGGTGAGTTCGATGACCTTGGCTTTGTTGATCGCTGGGATTTTCGCCGTTTTGGCGGGCCTCCTTGCGATCCTGTTCGGCTTCACCGTCAGAGAATTCAGTCTCGGTAGTACCCTCATAATCTCCGGCACCATCGGCGTCTGCTCCGGACTGTTACTGGCCGGCCTCTACGTCGTGGTCGCGGAACTGAAGGGCATTGCCCGCCGGCTGGCAGGATCAATCGCACCATCGGACGTTCGGGTCAGGCCCGTGCTGCCGGGTCTCGGGATCCCTGGAACGCCCGGCCTCGCGCCTGAGCCGGACGCAGAGAAGATCGAGCCGGCGCCGCCATTGCCGACCGCAGGACCGCCGCCTTGGCAGAACGAAGCCGCCGCGCGCGAGCGTCCGCGCGCCGAGCCTCCGCCAGCGCCCGAAGCTCCGAGCCCGCCCGAGGTTCCGGAACCGCCGCGCCGGCGCAACCTGCTGTTCGCCTCGACCTCCCGCAAGGAGCGCGAGCGCGCGGAGGCGAAGACCGGCGAGGGCTTGCCGCCGCTGCCGCACGCTGAGCCCTCAGCGGAGCCTGCCGCCCCGGAGACGCCCCCTGCCAGCTTCGACGACGCCTGGCCGAAGCCGGACCGTGTGAGGTCTCCGGAGCCGCCGCCCGCCGCGCGGCGCCCGCCACCGCGCTCGCCATCGACCTTCGCGGAGGCCGCCCCGCCAGCTGCACCCGAACCGGCGGCAGCCGCCGAGCAGGCGCCCGTGACCGTGCTCAAATCCGGCATCGTCGACGGCATGGCCTATTCGCTCTATTCCGACGGCTCGATCGAAGCCCAGATGCCGGAGGGGATGATGCGCTTTGCCTCGATCGACGAGCTGCGCTCCCACCTCGACCAGCGGGGCGCTTGAGAGCGGGCGCAGACGAATCTGCAGCCAAGTAAAGCGCTGGCGTTCTTGTTGCTTCGTCAGTAAATCAGCACATACTCCTAGTCGTTCCGTTTCAGCCGAACGTATCGTTGATACGGAATACTTTGGCGTCGTCAATCCCATGCGACGCAAAGTGGAGAAAGGTCGGGCCGATGTCGGATGCCGGGGCTAAGAATTTCATTGAGCTGACGGCGGGCATCGTGTCGGCCTATCTCAGCAACAATCCGACGCCTGCAACTGAGATTCCGAACCTGATCAGCCAGGTGCACGGCGCGCTGGTGCGCGTTTCGTCAGGCCGCACCGAGACGGCGCCGCTCGAGCCGGCGAAGCCGGCGGTCTCGCTGAAGAAGTCGATCGCGCCCGATTATCTGGTCTGTCTGGAAGACGGCAAGCGCTTCAAGTCGCTGAAGCGCCATCTGCGCACCCAGTACAACATGACGCCGGAGCAATATCGCGAGAAATGGGGCCTGCCGGCCGACTATCCCATGGTCGCGCCGAACTATGCGGTGGCCCGCTCGCAGCTTGCGAAGCAGATGGGACTGGGACAGCAGCAGCGGAAGCGGAAGTAGAATTTCTACGACGCTTCCGCGAGCGCCTCTTTCGCGTCGGTCTTGATGCGCTCGACCATCGAGCGCAGGCCGTTGGAGCGCTGCGGCGTCAGATGATCGCGAAAGCCGAACTCGTCGAAGACGGCAATGGCGTCGGTCGCAAGAATCTCCTGCGGCGTGCGGCCGGAGTAAAGCGACAGCACGATCGCGACCAGCCCGCGCACGATGTGGGCGTCGCTGTCGCCGCGATATGTCAGGATCGGCGCGCCGCTATCGCGATGATCGATCAGCTTCTGAAGCCAAACCTGGCTGACACAGCCATTCACCTTGTTCTCGGCCGAATGCTCGGCCTCGGACATCGGTTCCAGGGTGCGGCCGAGCTCGATGACGTACCGATAGCGGTCGTCCCACTCATCCAGAAGCTCGAAATTATCCCTGATTTCGTCGATCGTCGTCATGCTGGCCCAAAGTTCCCGTTCAGGCCAATATAGGGACGCAAAGCGCCGAAATCGATAGGGTTTGGGCGCTAATTCGCTGTCGCGGGCGCCGGGCCGCGCCATTCCAGCGCGAGGTCGTCCTGGGACAGGGTGTCACGCGGCGCCTCGCTCGCAGCAAGATCGCCTTCGCCGGCCAGCGCGATCGAGCCGGTGTGGTCGGGCGCCTTCTTGTCGGTTTTCTCGAGCTGCTCTTTCTTGTCGTTGATGATCTGGTAGATCTTCTTCGCGCCGTCCTGCGCACGCTGGCCGATGATGGTCGCGGCCTGTCCGCCGACCTCGCAGGCCGCCGGCTGGCGCTTGCAGAACTGGGTCATGTCGGAGACGGCTGCGGTCGCAGCCTGCACCGCGTCGGCAGCGCCGATCTGCGGCAGCTTGTCCGATTCCGGCGTCTTGTCCCGCGGCAGGAGCACCAGCACCAGCCCGAGCCAGAATGTGATGCGAAGCAGAAAGCGCATCTTGCGACCTGTATGTTAGAGCCCGCCGCGGCGATCTCCGCGGATGTCGGACCTAGCAACTCTCGATAAATCGCAAGTGATTGCCTTCCGCTTAATTCGCGGAAAATTGACTCAAGAATCTTTGCAATCGACGGTGTCGTAAATTTTCGATTGACGTCCGTGCCGCGAACTCTGCCGGCCACCCGTCCACCATTTCGAAACCATGCGGATCACGGTGAAACCCTGTGTTCACCATCCCTGCTGATGACGTCGTCAAATCGCCTAAAAAGCCGTGCGATGACGCGGTGTCCGGCGGCGCGCCGCGCTGCCTTAGTGTTCGTTTAAGGTCGCTCTGACACGGTGGCTCAACGATAAGGAGGCGTTCCGGCGCGTCTTCCCGACGAATGAGCCGAAGCGCGAGACCCGTGACAGTTTTGAGTATCATCCGCGATTGTCTCGATGCGCTGCTGCATCCCTCCGCGCGTTACGACGCGCTGACGCGAGCGCGCCATCGTGCCTTCATGGCCCCGCGGCTGCTCGGCAGCCTGGCCGCCTTTGCCGCATTCCCGGTCTATCTCGCCATGCGCGGCGCGCCGAGCGCGATCGAGGTCGCGGCGTTCGCCTGGCTGATTGCGCCGATCCTGCTGTCCTGGTTCCTGTCGCGCACCGGCCGTTACGAAGGCGCGCATGTGCTGTCGTCGCTGGCGCTCTCAAGCCTGATCATGGCGGTTGCGGTGACGACCGGCGGCATCGAATCATTTGCCGCGATCTGGCTGGTCGTGGTTCCTCTCGAAGCTGCGCTGTCGGCCTCGCGCCGCGTCGCGGCCTTTGCATCGCTGCTGGCGCTGTCCTGCGCCGGCATCCTGATCCTCGTCGGCCAGCTCGGCTGGCTGCCGATTGGCGACACCAGCGCCGCGGAACGCGGCGTGCTGATGGCGTTCGGCGTCGCCTCGGCGACGCTTTATGCCGCGGGCCTTGCCTTCGGTGCGGAATCGCTCGCGCGCACCAGCGTTGCGCTGCTGTCGCGCGAGGAAGAGCGTTACCGCCTCCTGGCGCGGAATATGAGCGACGTCATCTCGCGGCATCAGCGCAACGGCGCGGTGCAGTTCATTTCACCGGCAGTGGAAGCCATGCTCGGAGTGCCCGTCCCGCAACTGCTCGGCCACGGCCTGTTCGATCGCGTCCATGTCGCCGATCGCCCGGCGTATCTGACGGCGCTGTCCGATGCCGCGCGCGGCGACGTGCGCAGCGTCGAGTTCCGGTTGCGCCGGGAGCGTGCCGGCTCGGAGCGCGGCCAGGTTGATTTCATCTGGGTCGAGATGCGCTGCCGCCCGCTCGACCAGGATATGGGCCGCGATGCAACGCGCGAGGCCGATGTCGTCGCCGTGATGCGCGATGTCACCGACCGCAAGCTCGGGGAACAGGCGTTCGACGAGGCACGCAGCGCTGCAGAGGCGGCCGACGCCGCCAAAACGCGCTTCCTCGCCACCATGAGCCATGAGCTGCGCACGCCGCTCAACGCCATCATCGGCTTCTCCGAGATGATCACGCAGGAGCAGACCTTGATGCTGGGCGCGGCCCAGCGGAGGGAATACGCCCAGCTCATCAACGATTCCGGCCAGCATCTGCTCTCGGTCGTCAACGGCATCCTGGACATGTCCAAGATGGAATCGGGTAATTTCGAGATCGCGTCCGAGCCGTTCGCGCCGCGTGCATCATTGATGCATTGCTGCAATCTGCTGGCGCTGAAGGCGCGGGAGAACGGCGTCGATCTCGTCACCGATGCGCCGCAGGACCTGCCAGTCATGACCGGCGATCCGCGCGCCTTCAAGCAGATCGTGCTCAACCTCGTCGCCAACGCCGTCAAGTTCACCGAGCGCGGCGGTCAGGTCACCGTCACGGCGGCGGTCTCGGGCTCCCAGCTTGCGCTGCGCGTCAGCGACACCGGAATCGGCATCGCGCCTGACGATCTCAAGCGCATCGGCGCGCCGTTCTTCCAGGCCGGCAAAACCTATCAGCGCCGCCACGAAGGCACCGGCCTCGGACTTTCGATCGTGAAGAGCCTCGTGGCGTTGCATCTCGGCGAATTGACAGTACAAAGCAGGCTCGGCGAGGGCACTGCCGTCACCGTCAAGCTGCCGCTCGTGTACACGCCGCAGGCCAAAAGTTCTGAGGCCAAGATGTCCGACAGCAAGGCGAGCGAGAACAAGATCGCGACCTTGACGCCGGTGCTGCGCCAGGAACTTCAGCACAAAGAACTTCAGGACCATGCTCACGACCAAGTTCAGGACCAACCCGCTCTGGTGAAGAAAAGTGCCTAAGAAGTCTGCCAAGGACGAAGCCGCTCCGCGCCGCCGTGGCGCCAAGGCTGCGGTCATCGATGTCGAGACCGAGCGCAATCTCGTGCTGCGCGTGCTGCTGCATAGCCCCAAGGATACGCTGGCCGGTCTCGTCGCCGTTGCCGCCATCGGCGCGATCGTTGCCAATGCGCTGTTCCTCCAGACCGGCCGGCATCCGGCGCCGATGTTCGGCACCGTGATCAATCTTCCCGCACCGTCCTCCCTGGCGCTGTCAAATCCCTTGCCCCGTCCGCGTCCCGTCGGCGCCGATACCTCGCCGCTCGAGCCGAGAGCGACGGAGTTTCGTGCCGAGCCCCGAGCTGCGGACAAGCCGCCGGAGAGGCCCGTCGATGCGACCGCATCGACGCCGCGCTCGGGCGACCCCATGACCAATCTGGTCAAGCAAACGATTTCGGCGCCGCCCTCCGTCGCGCGTCCGCCGGCGCCGATCCCCGTGCAGCAGAGCCCGGCCGCGCGGCGCATCGCCGGCGTGCAGCGCGCGCTGTCCGAATATGGCTACGGCAATTTGAAGATCACGGGCGCAATGGGCGCCGAGACCCAGTCCGCGATCCAGAAATTCGAGCGCGAGCACAAGATGCAGGTCACCGGGCAGGTGTCCGACCGCCTGCTCCGCGAGCTCGGCGCCGCGATCGGCCACCCCGTCGAATAGTCGTTGCGCTTCGCCGAGACCGAAGCCTCAAGGCTGGTGCTCATTACAGCACTGGCTTATCGTACGACCATGCGTTTGAAATCAAACATCTGGGTCTCAGCCTATCTGCGCCGGTGCCAGACCGAGGGCGTGTTCGGCGCGGTGCGCCGTCGCGGCGCGGAGGAGGCGGGTGCGGTGTTCGTGAAGGTTTCGCTGCTCGACGGCAATGCGATGCTCTACGTGCCCGCGCCGCAGACCTCTTATGACGACGGCCGGCCGGTCGATCGCTTCTTCGTGCCGTTTGCGCCGCAGCCGATGCCGGAGCCCGCGGTGGAGGAGCGCCTGACCAAGGAGATCCGCTTCGACTCCGACATCTGGATCGTCGAGACCGAAGACCGCGCCGGGCGGCATTTTCTCGAATTAGCGAAGACCTGATCAGGACGCTGTTGCGTCGTCATGGCCGGGCTTGTCCCGGCCATCCACGATCTTGGTTGCGCCACCGATGAACGTAGATGCCTGGGACAAGCCCGGGCATGACGAGCTTGTGGAGCAAGCGACGGTATCAGGTCGCACTCGCCTCTAGCGATCCGATGATCCGCTGGTGCCGATCCGCACCGCGGGCGCGGAGCCGGGCTGCACGCCCGGGCGCGTCTGGCTTGCGCCCGCACGCGCGCGCTGGCGCTCGCTGTCGTGCAGCGACGGCTGGTACTTTGCGCGGTTGACGGCGAGCGTCGAGCCGCGCCAGGCGGCCAGCATCACCAGCGCCGAGCGGTCGCTGAGCCGATCGTAAAGCCGCGACAGCCGGTACACGTCGGTCACGGAGTTGCCGATCTCCGGCTTGAAGAACAGCAGGATGCGCTGGAATACCGGGCTCGGCATGTCGAGCGCGCGCGCGGCGACCGCGAGCGCTTCGCCGCTTGCATCGTCGACGATCTGGGCTGCGACGCGCGAGGGCAGGATCAGGCTGTCGCCGAGCTCGAAGGTGAAATTCTCGAAATCGCCCGCGATCGCCGCCATCTCGAGGATCTGGATCGCGCGCTTGGCGCGCACGGTCGGAATCCGCGGCGCGGCCTTCAGCGGCGTCTGCGCCAGATTGTGCAGGATCAGCGCGCGCTCGGAGGCGCCGGCGCGGAAGAACATGTCGTGGATATCGGCCGCGTCCTTTGGCTGCATCGCCATGTTCGAGGCCATGCGCAGCTCGGCGTCGGTTGGCGTGCGAACCGGCAAGGGGGCAGGAGGGGGAGCAAAGGCGGGGCAGTGACGGGCGCCGGGATTTCGCGCGCGAGCGGAACCCTGCGGCCCTCCTGCGCGGCCGACAGACCGAGCTTCTGCATGATCGGGACGGGCGTCGACGGATAGATCGCAAGCCGCGCCTTGACGGCCGCGCGCGTCGCGTCGTCGACCTGGTCGATCAGTCGTGTGGCGAGCTCGACGAACTGGCGCTGCTCGTCGTCGCTGTGGGTGCTCGACTGGACATAGAGGTCGGTCAGCACGCGCAGCAGCGTCGGACGGACATCGACGCCTTCGCGACGGGAGAGGGTCATCAGCCCGTCGAATCCTGGAAACAACGACTTGGTCATGGAGAGATACGCGACCTGGAAGAGATACTCGCCGCCACCCTATCGCGGGCTCCTTTAAAGGCTCGTTAAGGAAAACGAGGCGTGAAGCCGAACGCTTGCTTTGAAGCGTTCTCGTGCCGCAACGGGACGGCGGGTCCTACCCGTGCGGTTACGGTTCCGCCGGCACGTTTACACCGCGTTAACCATGAACTGATCTTAATGATCCCATGTTGCAGAGGCGCGCCGGGTCGCGCGGCAATTGAAGAGAGCTGATATGGGGACCATCATCGAATTTCCGGCCGGTCGCCGGGTGAGCGCGTCGGGGGACGTGGCTCCGCGCGCGGACATGGGCACGATTTTGATCCTTCCCGTGATCCGCATCGAGCGCGAGAGCGACGAGCCCAGCGGCGATCACGGGCCGGAGCAGGGCACAGCGCCGGGGCGCCGTCGTCGTCGCCGCTAGCCTTCGGCCTTTGCAATGCCGGAGAACCTCCGCCAGATCCGGCCCGTCGTAACGGCCATCATGCTCGCAGTGCTGGGCGCGACGCTTGCCGCCTGTAGCGGCGGCGATTTCGGCCGGACCCGCGCCGACATGCGCAGCGACGACATGCATCGCTGGCTGGGCGCGGAAGTCACCTCCAGCATCGGCTTGAAGCCATCCCAATTCCAGCTCACCGACGAGGAGCGCCAGCTTCGCGACCTTGCTTATCCGCTGATCGAGCCGCCGCTGTCGCGGCCTGCCTGGAAGAGCGTGTTCGGCGACTACAAGGCGCTGCCCTCGCCCTGGCGGCAAAAGATCGTGTTCGACCGCACCATGTACGGACGCACGCTGATCGACGAGCCGCACCGTTCGCACTCCTCGCGCTATGCGCAGCTGATCGAGGACGTGCGCAACGACATCACCCGCTTCGAGCCGTTCTTCGCCTCCGCGATCCGCGTCATCGACCTCGACAGGAAGCGCAACGCCAGCATGGCGCGTGTCTCCTCCCTCTCGCCGAAGGAGAAGGAGGACGCGGTCGAGCGCATGCAGGAGAATTCGCTGATCATCCAGTGGGTGCAGCAGTGCCTCGAGCAGCGCGTCTCGTCCTATCGCTGGGGTCTGGAGCGGCTGGTGATCCAGGCGCCCGACGGCATGGCCGCCGATGCCGACCGCCTGATCGGCGAACTCGCCGCCCAGACCGCTAACCCGCCGGTCGCGGCCCAGCCGCCCTACGGTCGCGCGGTCGTCTCCAAAGGCTGATCGCTTCAAGAGTTGATCATTTTACGGCTGCGCGCCGGCGCTCGATTGCGTCGGGTTTGGCGCGCTGCCTCTGCAGCGTTCCGGCAAAATCCCTCAGCGCATCGGGCGCTCATCAACGCTGCCCATCGTGCACGGAGATTGCAGACGCCGCGAGGCCGCCGATGCGCGCGTGAGGCCGGCCGCCGGTCGCCATCACGAGCCCGAAGGCAATCTCGTCGCGCCGTGGTGAATCCCACAGCGTCATCTCCGCGGTGCCGAAATGGCTGCGGACATAGGCGGCGTGAACGTGCCCGAGCGGAACCATGAGCCGCGTGCCCGGACCGCCGATGGTCTTCGCCGCCGGAACGATCGCCTTGGACTGACCGAGCACCTCGCGCATGCCCTGGCCGCCGGCCTCGTGCCAGACCGCGCCGTGCTCGAGCTCGCCGTCCTCGCCGACGATGATGCCCTTGCCATAGGCCTCGATCTGCGCGGCACCGCCGAGCTGCGCGATCAGCCGTGTCGCGAGCTCGCGCCCGAGCTCGCGCAAGGATGCCTGAAACGGCATCAGGTCGGGTTCGAAGCGGCCGGCGAACGGATTGCGGATCACCGCGACGGCCGTTCCGACCAGCAGCGGCTTCTCCAGGCGGGGGCCGCGCTCGTGCCAGATGGTCTCGACGCTGAGCGCGCTCTTGCGGATATCATGGGTCGCGTCTTGGGACGACATGCGCTGACTCTAGGCTTCGTCGACGACGGGATTGCGCAGCACGCCGATGTTCTCGATCTCGACCTCGACCACGTCGCCAGGCTTGAGGAAGACCGGCGGCTTGCGGGTGAAGCCGACGCCGGCCGGCGTGCCGGTGGCGATGACGTCGCCGGGGACGAGGTCGAAGATGGTCGAGCTGTACTCGATCAGCCGCGGGATCGAGAAGATCAGCATCGAGGTGTCGGACGACTGCACCACCGCGCCGTTGACGCGCGTCTCGAGCTTCAGCTTGGTGGGATCGCCGATCTCGTCCGGCGTGACCAGCCAAGGACCGAACGGGCCGGTGCCGACGAAGTTCTTGCCGGAGGCGATCTGCTGGGCGTGACGCTGCCAGTCGCGCACGCTGACGTCGTTGTAGATCGAGTAGCCCGCCACGTGATTCCAGGCGTCGGCCTGGTTGATGTGACGGCCGCCCTTGCCGATGACGACGGCAAGCTCGCCCTCCCAGTCGAAATTGTCCGAGACCTTCGGCCGGACCACTGGCGCGTTGTGCGCGACCTGGGAGCGCCAGACCCGGAGGAAGATCGGCGGAAACTCCGTGATCTCGCGCTTCATGCCGAACGCCACGGCTTCATTGTGGTGGTCGAGATAATTGCGCACGGCGCAGACGATCTTCTCCGGACGCGGGATCACCGGCAGATATTTGACGTCGCTCAGCGCCATTGTGGGCTTCTGCCCGGCGACGATGGCGTCGCGCCGCGCATAGTCATCGCTGCCGAGGAAGTCCGCGAGAACAGGGTACTGGGGCAGGGCGCGGCCGAGATCCACGACGCCATTTTCGACAACGGCGCCCCAACTTTCCCGATTTCCGTCCAAGAACGACAGCAGTTTCATGGTTTCGTCCCAAAGGTTAGCATTTTCGATCTTTTACAGTATTTTCGAAAATAGGCCGAAGCGCAAGCCCGCCCCGATAAAAAGCCGGTGCAGCCTATTCGGTATTCAGCAGGTGCGCGGCGTAGGTCGCGACGTTGTCGGCGGTCGAGCGGATATGCGTCTCGATTAGCTGCACCGCGAGATCCGGATTGCGCGAGATGGCGGCCTGCATGATCGCCTGGTGCTCGCCGGCCTTGTCGCGCGGACGCGGCCGGAAATTGGCCGACAGATGCCGATAACGCTCGGCGCGGTCGAACAGCTCGGCGCGAATCGCCAGCAGCGTCGCGGAGCCGCAGGCGGAGACCAGCGCCTGGTGGAACTGGCGATGGGCGATCTTCCACTCGGGATCACGCAGTGGATGTTCGGGATCGCGCTGCTCGATTCGCTTCAATCTGTGAAGGGTCGAGATGACGGCGATTTCCCAATCATCGTCGCCCCGCTCGATGGCGCGGCGGATCAATTCCACCTCGATTAGCACCCGCGCATCGGTGACTTCTACCAGGTCTTGACGGCTGACTGGCGCCACGCGAAATCCGCGCTGCTCCTGCGCGTCGACCAGGCCTTCGGCGGTAAGCGCCGTCAGTGCCTCGCGCAGCGTCGTGAAGCTGACGCCGAATCGCTCGCGCAGGACATCGAACCGCAGCGGCTCGCCGGGCGGAAGCGCGCAGGCAATAATCTCCTCGCGCAGCCGATGAGTGATGTCGGCGGCAACGGTCTTGCCGAATTCCTTGCGGGGGCGAATGGCGCTTTCGGACATGGTCTCTGTCATTGAATCGATGGCTCAACATGCCGCGCAAACGACCATCTTGCAATAATTTTCGTAAACGGTATGATTTTCGAAAATGCGGCTTGGGAGGCGTGTGACATCATGAGAGCGGTGCTGGTGCGTCAGCCGGGTGGACCGGATGCACTCGAACTGGTCGAGCTTCCGGTGCCTATGCCCGGACCCGGCCAGGTGCAGATCCGCGCCGAAGCATTCGGGGTGGGGCAGCCCGATGTGCTGATCCGGCGTGGCGTCTACAAATGGATGCCGCCGCTGCCGGCCAATCCCGGCAACGACGTCGCCGGCCGCATTGCCGCGCTCGGGTCCGGCGTCGAGGGCTTTGCGATCGGCCAGAAGGTGCTGCTGAGCGCGCGCGACCTGTCGCAGCGCGGCGGCTGCTACGCCGACTCTGTGGTCGCGCCCGCGGACGCTATTCATGTGCTGCCCGACAATGTCGATCTGCAAGCGGCCGTGTGCCTGTCGAACTACCAAGTCGCTTATGCGCTGCTGCACGAGTGCCGCCATCCGGGCGCACCGGCGAGCGTGCTGGTGATCGGGGCGGCGGGTGGTGTCGGCACCGCGCTGGTGCAGCTCGCCAAGCTCGCGCACATGAATGTCATCGGCACGGTCTCCACCGAAGAGAAGGCCGCATTCGCGCGGGGCAACGGCGCCGATCAAATCATCTACTACCGCCGCGAAGACGTGGTGGCGCGGACCCGCGAGCTGACCAATAGCGAGGGCGTCGGCCTCGTGCTCGATCACGTCTGTGGACCCGAGTTCACCAGCTATCTCGGCGCACTCGGCAAATGGGGGACGCTGCTGTCCTACAACGCCTTCGCCGGATTGCCGGAAGAAAACCTGATGGCGGCGATGCGCGACCATCTCGACATCTGCCCGGCGATCCGCTGCTTCTCCTTCCACATCTACGACCACGATCGCGACGGGCGTCGCGCACTGATGCGCAACGTGATCGATGCGCTGAGCCGCAATGCGATCAAGCCGGCGATCTCGGCGGTCCTGAAGCTCGACGAGGTCAGACAGGCCCACACGCTGCTCGAGCAGGGCTCCGCGCTCGGCAAGATCATCATGACGCCATGAGGGGGTGGATTGCACGATGACGACACAAGCACCCATTGCACGCTTCACCCGGCTCCGGCACGCGACCTTCGCCTCGCCCGATCCCGAGCGGTTGCTCGACTATTACCGGGCCGTGATCGGTCTCGGCCTCGCCGGCCGCGACGGCAACCGCATCTTCCTCGCCAGCGATTCCGAACAGCTTTCGCTGGTGATCGAACCCGGCGACGCGGCGCTGACGAGCATCGCCTTCGAGATATCTCCTGATGTCCAGATCGAGGCGCTGGGCGCCGCGCTGAAGCAGGCCGATCTGCGGCCCGAACTGCAAAGCGATCCCCTGCCAGGCGTTTCCAAATCGCTGTCGTTCAGCGACCCCGAAGGCACGCGCTTCGAGTTGATCCAGGGCTGGACGCCGACGCCTGCGCAGGAGCGGATCGGTGCGCTTGCCGTCACCAAGCTCGGCCATGTCGCCCTTCGCACGCCCGATCCGCTTGCGACGTCGAAGTTTTGCGCAAGCGTCATGGGTTTGCGGGTCTCCGATTGGGTCGAGGACCGCTTCGTCTTCATGCGCAGTGGCTACGAGCATCACACGCTGAATTTCGCGCGTGGTCCCGCCCGCGGCCTGCATCATCTCGCATTCGAATTGCGCGGCGCCGCCCACATGCAGCAGGCGTGCGATCATTTGGCGCGCCACAAGCTCGATATCCTCTGGGGCCCGGTCCGTCACGGCCCCGGACATAACACCGCCGTCTATCACCGCAACCCCGATGGGCATCTGGTCGAGCTGTTCTACGATCTTGATCGCATGATCGATGAAGAGCTCGGCTATTTCGACCCGCGCCCCTGGCACCGCGATCGTCCGCAGCGGCCGAAGGTCTGGGTCGGGCTGCCGCGCGATGTCTGGGGTCTGCCGCCATCGCCTGAATGCACCGAGTTCGCCCGCTAGCGGACTCAAACTCGACTTGAAGAACGCCGCCTCGTCGCGGCCAAGACATAACAATCAAAGGGAGGACGCATCCATGCGAAGGATGAAGCGGCTTGCTGCGGCGATTTTTCTGTTTGGCGGTTGTCTCGCAACCATCCCGGCGTCGGCGGACAATTATCCGTCGCGTCCGATCCGGCTGCTGCATGGATTTGCCGCCGGCGGCGCGGCCGACACGTTGTCGCGCATCATCGCCGACGGGCTCTCGAAAAAGCTAGGGCAGCCGATCATCGTCGAGGCCAAGCCTGGCGCCGGCGGCAACATCGCCGCGGACGCCATCGCGAAAGCGGCGCCCGACGGCTACACGATCGGGCTCGTCACCGGCGCTCACGCAATTTCCGCGGCGACCTACAAGAGCCTCGCCTACCAGCCGGCCGAGAGCTTCGAGATGATCTCGACGCTGGTCTATTACGCGCTCGTCATCGCCGTGCGTAGCGATTATCCGGCTAAATCGCTGGGCGAGCTCGTCGCCATGGCAAAGCAGAAGCCTGGTGCGCTCTCCTTCGGATCGGTCGGTTTCGGCAGCACGCACCATCTCGCAGGAGAGCTGTTGAACGCAGCCGCCGGCGTCGAGATCGTGCACGTGCCTTATCGCGGCGATTCTCAAGCGGTCACAGCACTGCTCGGCGGAGAGGTTCCGGTGATCGTCGGCACGCCGGTCCTGCTCGCCGCGCAGATCCAGGGCGGTGCGATCCGCGGTCTGGCGGTGACCTCGCCGACGCGTACCGCATTGCTGCCCGATGTGCCGACGGTTCAGGAAGCCGGTATCAAGGGATACGACGTGCGCACCTGGGCCGGCCTGCTGGCCCCGAAGGGAACGCCGCCCGCCATCATGGCCGCACTCAATGCGGCGACGCTGGATGCACTCAGGGATCCCGACCTCAAGCAACGTCTGGAGACCGCCGTCGGCGGCGAGGTTCGTGGCAGCTCGCCGGAGGAGATGAAGCAACTGATCGAGACCGAGATCAGCAAATGGATCGCCGTGGTGGAACGGGCGAAGATCCCGAAGATCTGATCCCAAATAAGCCTATCGCGCTTCGACCACCTCGCCATCCTCCTTCACGAACCGGCCGACGGGATGGTCCAGGAGATCGATGACGGCTTCCGAAGGCCGGCACAAGCGTGTGCCCTTGGGCGTCACCACGATCGGACGGTTGATCAGGATAGGGTGCGCGAGCATCTGGTCGATCAGCTCGTTATCGGACCAATTGGGGTCATCAAGGCCGAGCTCCTTGTAGGGCGTGCCTTTCTCGCGCAGCAGCGCGCGAACGGAGATGCCCAGGGCCTTGACCAGCTCGACAAGCTTTTCGCGGGACGGCGGCGTCTTCAGATATTCGATCACGACCGGCTCGGCGCCGCTCTGCCGGATCATCGCCAGCGTGTTGCGCGAGGTGCCGCAGGCGGGGTTATGATAGATCGTGACGCTCATGAGGTAGTCTCCGCGATTGGGATGGGGCCTCGCGCCTGGGGCCGTCCGAGCAGCCAGTTCATCAACAGCATGGCGGCAAAGGCTCCGCAGAGCTCCGCGAGAATAAATCCGGGCAGGTCGGCGGGACGTATGCCCGAGAACGTGTTCGTCAGCGACCTTGCGATGGCCACCGCCGGATTGGCGAACGAGGTCGAGGCCGTGAACCAGTAGGCCGCCGTGATGTACAGGCCGACCAGCCAGGGGACGGCAGTCCGCTGAAACCGGATCCCGGCCAGGATCGTCGCGATGAGACCGAAGGCGGCGACGGCTTCGGCGAACCATTGCGGTCCGCCGGTTCGCACCTTCGCCGAGAAATCGAGCAGCGGCAGCCCGAACATCAGATGCGCCGCCATCGTTCCCGCAACGCCACCGGCGATCTGCGCGACGACGTAAAGTGCGGCGTCGTTCACCGGCAGCTCGCGCTTGCCGGCGAAGACCAGCGTGACCGCCGGATTGAAGTGCGCGCCGGAGATCGGTCCGAGCACGGTGATCAGGACGACGAGAATGGCCCCGGTCGGCAATGTGTTGCAGAGAAGCGCAAGCGCGACATCCCTGGTCAAGGATTCCGCCATGATGCCGGAGCCGACCACCGCGGCGACGAGAATGCCCGTGCCGAGCGCCTCGGCCGCGAGCCGGCGCGGAAGATCGAATTGATCAGGCACGGCTCCGCTCCTTTCGTTTCGGAGAGCAGCAGGCTTGGATGCTCTCGACGACCGGCGCGCAAACTTCCGGCCGCCCTTCGCAGCAATCCCGCAGCAGGAAAACTGCCACGTCTCGAAACTCGCTGAGATTGGCGCGGTAGACGATCGAACGACTGCGCCGCTCGGAGGTGACGAGCCGCGCGCGCGTCAGGATCGACAAATGCGCCGAGAGCGTATTCTGAGGGACCTCCAACAGCCGTGCGAGATCGCCGGCCGCAAGCCCGTCGGGCTCGTGCCGGACCAGCGTCCGGAAGGCCTCCAGACGGGTCGACTGGGCCAAGGCGGCGAGTGCCAGAACGGCTTCTTCTGTTTCCATATATCCAGACTTATGGAATTATAGGGAGCGCGTCAATCTGGAATTCGGGCGACCGAGTGAATACTTCGAACATTCTAGAAATACAGTTTGACAGTTTGGCATGCGCAGGCGCATCTTGGCGGCCATGAAAATCGATGACGCAGCAGCACGCCTCGAAGCCCTTGGCAACCGGACGCGACTCCAGATCTATCGTGCCTTGGTGCGGGCAGGGCACAAGGGCATGGCCGTCGGCCGCCTGCAGGACAAGCTGAAGATTCCGGCGTCGACGTTATCGCATCACATCAAGACCCTGGTCTCGGTCGGGCTCGTCAGTCAGGTCCGGGAATCAACGACGCTGATCTGCCACGCGAACTTCGACGCGATGCGCGGCCTGGTCGATTTCCTGGCGGCGGAGTGCTGTGCCGACGAGGTCGGATGCAAGGACACGCAAACGGCGGCCTGATCATTTTTTCGGGTCAAGTTATTCGATGGTCCTAGAATGACGGGAGTAACGGCATGAGCGACGCAAAGACGGTAGCCATCATTGGGGCAGGCCCTGTCGGCCTGGCCGCGGCCGCGCATGTGCTCGAACGCGGCATGTCGCCCGTCATGCTCGAGGCCGGACCAGAGGCGGGGCACGCGGTGCGCCAGTGGCAGCAGGTCCAGCTCTTCTCGCCATGGGAGTACAATATCGACAAGGCCGCCGCGCGCCTGCTCACGCCGACGGGATGGAATTCGCCGGACCCGAGCTCATATCCGACAGGTGGCGAACTGCTCGATCGATATCTGATGCCGCTTGCGACGCTAACGGCACTGCGCGAGGTGATCCGGACATCCAGCCGTGTCACGGCCATCAGCCGCGTCGGCTTCGACAAGGCGAAGACGAAGGGGCGTCAGCAGGTGCCGTTCGAAATCCGCTATCAGAACGGCAAAGGTCCCGAAGTGCTGCGCGCGGATGCCGTGATCGATACGTCAGGCACATGGTTCTCGCCCAATCCAGCCGGAGGTAACGGTCTGGCCGCGATCGGCGAGCGTGAATGCGCCGGCCACATCGCCTATGGCATGCCCGATGTCCGTGGTGCCGGGCGCGCCAGATATGCCGGGAAGACCGTTGCGGTGCTCGGCGCTGGCCATTCCGCGGTGGGCACGCTGATCGATCTCGTGCATCTCGCGGATGAGGCGCCGGGGACGCAAGCGATCTGGCTGTTGCGCGGCGCCGATCCCGCCAAGGCGTTTGGCGGCGGCCGGAATGACAAGCTCGCTGCGCGCGGAGAGCTCGGCAGCGCGTTCGCTGCGCTCGTTGCCACCGGGAAGATCAAGGTCGAAGCCGAATTCGGAGTCACGCGTCTCTCGGACTCCGAAGGCCGCCTCGAGATCGCGGCCGGCTTGGGTTGCGGCGGACGAAGCGTGATCGTGGACGAGCTGATCGTCTCGACGGGCTTTCGTCCCGACTTTTCGTTCCTGTCCGAATTGCGCCTGCGGCTCGATCCCGCCATCGAGGCGCCGGTCGCGCTGGCGCCGCTGATCGATCCCAACGAGCACAGCTGCGGCACGGTGCGCCCACACGGCGCGCGCGAGCTCTCGCACGATGAGCCCGGCTTCTACATGGCGGGCATGAAGTCGTATGGCCGCGCGCCGACCTTTCTCATGATGACAGGGTATGAACAGGTGCGCTCGATTGCGGCCGATCTCGCCGGCGACAAGAAAGCCGCCGCAAGGGTGGAGCTCGTGCTGCCGGAGACCGGCGTTTGCACGCGCGGTGGCGTCGAGTCCACTGAAGCCGCATCAGGTTGTTGCGGCGGGCCGGTGAAGCAGGAACCGACGGCGTGTTGCGCCGCCGACGAAGCGGCAAAGAAGGCCGGCGCTTCGGGCTGCGGTTGTTCATGAATTTGGTTCTTGCAGGTGAAGCCGGAGAGTTGCCCATTGTGGTTGGTGCGCCGTTTCGGCCCGGGGGCGGGAGGACAGCATTCGTGACTTGAGCGGCCGGTCTCTGATCGCGGTGATGTGCATCGGCCAGGTCGGCAATCTGCTGCCGCATGTGACGCTGTCCGCGAATTTGGCGCAGCATCTGATGCCGGCGTGGGGACTGTCGGCGGCCGAAGGCGGCTTGATGGCGAGCGGTTACGCGTTCGGCTACATGCTCGCCGTGCCGTTGCTGACGACGTTGACCGACCGGATCGACGCACGGCTGGTCCTGCTCTGGGGCTCGATCGTCAGCGGACTGGCGACCGCCGCGTTCGGAATCTTCGCGCAAGGGTTTTGGTCCGCGACCGCGATCTGGTCCCTGGCAGGGCTTGGATTTGCCGGCGCCTACATGCCGGGCCTGAAGGCGCTGACGGACCGGCTGCCCGCCGGCGACACCTCCCGCGCCGTCACGCTGTACACGTCGAGCTTCTCGGTCGGCGTCGGCCTGTCGTTCCTGATCGCGCAAGTGATCGCCGACCGCTGGGGATGGCGGACGGCTTTCCTTGTCACCGGCTTCGGTCCTATCGCAATGGTCGTCGCGTGCCTTCTGATGCAGGCGCAACGGCCCGCGCCGAAGGCCGGACGTCTTTTGAACTTCGCGCCCGTCTTCGCCAATCGCGAGGCGCTCGGATACATCTTCGGCTACGGCGCCCATTGCTTCGAGCTCTACGGCATCCGCACCTGGCTGGTCGGGTTCTGGACCTTTGTCGTCGCTCATCAAGGCGCGCCGTCGTGGTTGAGCCCCGTCGTGCTGAGCTTCTGCTTCGCGGTGATCTCGATGCCCGCCAGCATCCTCGGCAACGAGGCCGCTCTGAAGTTCGGGCGCCATCGCGCGATCACGGTCGTGATGATCGCGTCGGCCTGCGTCGCACTGATCATCGGGCTCAACGCGACGGCGCCGGCATGGGTGCTCGCACTGCTGCTGCTCGTCTATGGCCTGACCGTGCCGGCCGATTCGGGCGCATTGACCGCCGGCATGTCGGCCGCGGCTGTGTCCGAACATCGTGGCGCGACCCTGGCCCTGCATTCGACGGTCGGCTTCGGCCTGTCGGCTGTCGGCGCCTGGGGCACCGGCGCCGCGCTCGACGCAGCCGGCGGCCCGCAGAGCGCGACCGGTTGGCTGTTGGCGTTCAGCGTCCTTGCCGCCGGGATCGCGCTGGGACCGTTGGCGCTGCTGTGGGCGCGGGCGCAACCGTCTCCGAGCCGCAGCGCGGGATGACGCTATGCGCCCGCCGGCGGTTCATTTGGCCGAACTCGCTCTTTGCGTCTGCGTAAGCCGCTGCTTCACCGTCCGCGCGATCGCTGCCAGGGCCTCCTCGGGTATCGCGAAGCATGAACTCGCGTTGATCTCGCACAGGACGTAGGCGTCGGCCCCAGTCGTGTCTTTCGGACCATACAGGAAGTCCGCGTCCCAAATGACCGGGAGCGAGCCTTCGTCGATCTCCAGTGTCTTCATCATTCCAGGGGTCCACTCATCTTCCATCAATCGACGCAGCCGCTGGAAGCGCGGGTCTGCGTTCGAGGTGTAGAGGCGCGGTCCCGCCTCGGAACGGGCGGCCGGCGAGTCGACCAGGGCTTTGACTTTGTGATAGCCGAAGCCGGCACAGCGATTGCCCGACATATAGCAGCGCACCACGCCTTCGCTCAAGCGTGGCTGGAATGGCTGATCGACCACGCTGCCATTTTCGAAATATTCGGCGCAGCGACCGAGAAAACTATCCAGCGTCAGTTCCTCGGAGCCATCCTTGGTCGCGTCCAGCACCTTTATCATCGGGGAATTCAGCAGCCTCTCGACCTTCCACACGCCTTGGCCGCCGTTGCCGCGGTTGCGCTTGATCACGCGCGGACCGGTGGCGAGCCGTGTCGGCAACTCGGCGCGCATGGCCTCGGCGGTTTGATACAAAGCCGTGTCGCATCCCCACCCCATCGAGCGGGTACGATAGAGTACCTCCTTGGTGCCCATCTTGAGAATGACGTCCGGATGAGCGCTGACCCACACGCCCCGTGCGGCGACGTCGCGCAGCAGGGGATCAAGCTCGACACGCGTCTTGCCCTGGTGGATCGGATCGACCCAGACGAGCACACCGCTGGCCGCAAGCAACTGCTCGCGGACCGCATCGGCGAAGCTTTCGTCGTAGATCGCCGGGCATGCCTCGATGCCGACGGCGGCGAGTGCTTCGAAGACGCGGACGAAGCGGCTGTTTTGCGCCGTCGCATCCCGGCGCGCGGCAGCGTCGCCGCGTGAGAGGATAGCGACGGTGTGTTGGTGAGAAGGGTGTCGTTCGGTGTCCATGCGCAAGCTCCACGAATGGCGTGCTGCGCAGAGCTTGGACCGAGGCCTCACGGGGAGTCTGCTTTGTCCCCACGCAAAGGACACTAGCGAGCCCGTTCGCGAGTTTCAAGACGTGGCTGGCGCGGTTCCGCGGAGCGGTGAACTCTTTGTGACGGTCGCCCGCGGCTCCGGTGGGCAGCCCGATGCACGCGCCCGTTGACAGCTCCCACCTTCGGGTTTTTATTTGGGGCTCGGGGATGTGCGATCTCCCCGTGAGGCGACATGCCCAAGCATCGCGTCCTGATCACCAAGGGCGCAGCATGTCATCATCATACATTCCCTACTTCATCCGGCAGATAGGCTCGATTTTTCGGCTCGGCTCCCGTGCCGATCGCAGCACCGCTGCGCGCGTTGATGCCCGCGCTTTGTCGCGCCTCGTGGGCGTGATGTAGGGGAAAGATCGCGAACCGGACTTCACTTGGGGCGGGTCCGTCGTCGACAGCGGCGACCGGGTCAAACAGCGAAACCAAAGCCTGAGGAGTAGCACAATGAAAAGAATCATCTGGGCCGTGGTCGGCATTGGTGTTTGTCTGCTTGCATTTCGCTTCGGCCTCTTCATCCCGGCATATGCCCAGGATGCCGAATGGCAGAAGGTGGACGAGACCCTGGGCCGCAAGCCCGCCGTCTCGGACGACGTCCGCCGTTACGGCTTTCCCCGCAGCGATCTCTCCGTGACGTTGGACGGGGTTCCCATCAAGCCGGCGCTAGCACTCGGCGGTTGGGTTGCGTTCAAGCCTGTGCATGGCGGCGCAATGATCATGGGCGACCTTGTGCTGCTCGAGACCGAGATCAATCCCGTGATGGCGAAGATGATCGCGAGCGGGCTCGAGATCACAGCCGTGCACAATCATTTGCTGCGTGCGAGCCCGGCAACGTTCTACATGCACGTCGCCGGACAAGGCGACCCCGTCAAACTGGCCTCGGCAATCCATGATGCGCTGGCCGAAAGCAAGACCCCGTTGACGGTCACCGCACCAGCGAGCCCGCCGCCCGCCATCGACCTTGACACGGCGAAGCTCGACCAGATCATTGGAGTGAACGGGAAAGCGAATGGCGGCGTCTACCAGTTCAACGTGAAGCGTCGCGACCCTATCACGGAAGACGGCATGTTGCTGACCCCCGTCGCCGCGATGGGCGTTGCGATCGCCATCAATTTCCAACCGACGGGCGCGGGGAAGGCCGCCATCACCGGCGACTTCGTGCTGACCAGCGACGAGGTGAACCCCGTCATCCTGGCGCTTCGGACCCACGGCATCGAGGTGACGGCGCTGCACAGCCACATGCTGGACGAACAGCCGCGGCTCTTCTTCATGCATTTCTGGGCGAACGACGACGCCGTCAAGCTTGCAGAGGGCCTCCGTGCGGCGATCGACAAGACGGCGAGCACGAAGGGCTGATGCATGGACAAACTCATGGACAAGCTCATGGACAAGCTTGCGTTGGCTTCCATGCTGGCCTTGTTAGTGGGAGGGAACGCCGTGGCCGAGACCCTGAATTTCGACAACGCTGCTGCCGGAAGTTCGCCCGGCGGGTGGACTTTGACGATGACCGGCAAGGGACAGCCGAAATGGACCGTCGAGGCCGAGGCCACGGCGCCCAGCAAGCCGAACGTTCTCAAGCAATCCGGACGGGCGACGTTTCCCCTCGCCATCAAGCGCGATACCGCCATCCGCGACGGCTTCGTCGAGGTGAAATTCAAGGCCGTCGCCGGCTCCGAGGATCGCGCGGCGGGAGTTATTTGGCGTGCGAAGGATGCCGATAATTACTACGTGGTGCGGGCCAACGCACTGGAGGACAATGTCGTGCTGTACAAGACGATCAAGGGCGTTCGAATCTCACTTGATATCGTGGGTCGCAAAGGCGGCTATGGCGTCAGCGCGCCGGTGTCGTCCGGGCAATGGCACCTGCTGCGCTGCGACTTCGCTGGAAGTCGGTTCAAGGTGAGCTATGACGGAAAGAAATTGTTCGAGGTGGAAGACGCCACCATTCCGGACGCCGGCATGATCGGCCTGTGGACCAAGGCAGATAGCGTGACCCTGTTCGATGATCTGACATATGGTGAGACCAAATAGGCGTTTGGTCACCTGTGCCGGAGATTGCCATGAACGTTCGATGCCTGTCGGTCGCGACGGCCCTGCTGATTGCGTCCATCTGCCCGGTACGGGCTGAGGAAAGTCTGGTCGCCTACAAATCGCTCGGTCCGGAACTGGCGCTCGATCTTGCGCGCGCTGCGCTGGCGAACTGCCGCACCCGTGGATACCAAATTGCAGTCGCTGTCGTCGACCGGTTCGGCGTCACGCAAGTGATGTTGCGCGACCGCTTTGCAGGTCCTCACACGCCCTCGACGGCAGCCGGCAAGGCGTGGACTGCTGCCTCCTTCAAGACCAGCACGACCGAGCTGAATGCGATCAGCCAGCCGGGCATGATGCAGGCGGGCATTCGCAACCTTCCCGGAGCAGTCGTCATCGCCGGAGGACTGATCGTTGAAGCGGGCGGCTCCCTGGTCGGAGCGGTCGGCGTGTCCGGCGCTCCGGGCGGTGACGCGGACGAAGCGTGCGCGAAAGCCGGAATTGATGCCATACGCGACAAGCTGGACTTCTGAGAGCCTTTTCGCGAGCCTGGCGCGGCCGTCTGATCCACAGGGATGAGCAGACGCGCCGCCTTCGCATGCTCAGGTGTGACCGCTCATCGAGCGGATATGACAATCACCGATCGTCACGCCAACCTGAGAAGTAACACTGTCGAGCTTCCCCAACGATTGTTCTCGATAAGCCGATGTCCGCGAGAAGCCGGTCGTCCAGTTCGAGAAGCTCGTCGTATTGGCGGCGCCGTGTGATGCCGTCCAGCAGCGCGAGCGTTAACTTCCAGAACCATCGAGGGTTTGGAGAGGGGGCGAAGGCTGCGCTGGATGTGCTGATTGAGCCAGTGGTGCTGTCGCAAGACATGTTTCACCTCCGTAATGGAGCGAAACAACGCTTGGCTCGAAAGCTGGTCGGGCGGTTGTGTTTGACCCGATGGCCGTTGCTATCATGCTGGTCTTTGCCGCACAAGCGACCCTGATCGTGTCTTGATCGTGAGCTGCCTCCGGGTGCTTGCGCCCCGGAACGCTCCGCTTGCGCCCGGGATTTGTCCGCCGAATTTAGACGAGCCGGTGCCGCTGACGCTGGTCGGACCGTCGGTCGTCCGCTGGGGGACGGACCCGGCCGCCGTTCCGGCCTCGGTCACGAACCCTTGACCAAGATCAATGACTGTTTTCGATGCTCGAATATGTTACTGAGGCGGTGTTCCGGCCCGAAAGTGAGATTTAATATTTGATGCAGTTCGTCCGTACCATCCAGGCATTCGCCATCGCCATATCCTTGGCGATGTTGCCGGTTGGCGCGTCCGCGGCGAACCTCGCAATCTCGTCGGACGACATGGCGACGACCATGCACATGAGCGGCGACGCGGATATGTCGATGGACGATTGTTGTCCCGACATGAAGGGAACGGGCTCCCACACTGGTGGCGACAAGTGCGGAATGGGCTTCTGCTGCGTTGGCGGGATCATCGCGCTCGGTGATGTCAGGCCCGTCGCTTTTGCATATCTCGCTGTGACGGCCAGCAAGTTGACCATTCCAGCCGATCAGGTTGTCTGCTTCCGCGGCGCCAGTCCTCCTTTCCGACCACCTCGAATCTGATCTCGCAAAGCCCGAGACGCGAGCGGCATGCCGGCTCGCGACGATGACTGACGTGCGCGCTTCCCGCGCCACGGCGATAGATCAATTCATGAGGACAGGACAATGCTTTCCAGATTCAGCACCGCGGCTCTCGCGGCCACCCTTTCGCTTGCCGCTTCCGCCGCGCTTGCCGGCGCCGGCGACTACGCCTTCGACCCCGTCAATCCGCAGATGAAGAAGGGTGAAGACGTCACGCTCGCCGTTCGCTTGACGAACAAGCAGACCGGCAAGCCCGTGCCGGACGCGGTCGTCTTCAAGACCCGCGTCGACATGGCCCCGGACGGGATGGCCGAGATGGAGTCGCCGGTCGCACCGCTGCCCTCCAAGGAACCCGGTGTGTACGCCTTCAAGACAGACCTGCCGATGGCCGGCCGCTACCAGATCACGCTATCGGCGAAGGTGCAGGGCGAACCCGAGACCGTCATCGGCAAGGTGATCGTCACCGCGACCAAGTGAGCGTTCGGGCGCTGCCCGGCGGCGCCCGACATTCCCTTTTTTCATTCACATGGAAGCGCGCTCCCGGGCGCGCGGATACACCACATGAAAACGCTGCGTCTCCTGACTGCTCTTGCGCTGGGCGGCGGCCTGGCCCTGGCCGGCTACTGGCATTTGAGCCGTGCGCGCGGGCTCCTCGATGCCGACATCATATCCGCTGCCGCTGCCGCCGAGCCAACTCCGCTCTATTACCGCCATCCGGGCGGCGCGCCGCTTTGGTCTGCTGGTCCGAAGAAGGACGAGCGCGGCCGGGACTACCTGCCGGTCTATGACGACGATCAGGCGGTCCGGGCCGTACCGAAGCCGCAGCAGGCGTCCTCGCGGAAAATCCTCTACTACCGCAATCCCATGGGGCTGCCCGACACCTCGCCGGTGCCGAAGAAGGATTCGATGGGGATGAATTATGTCCCCGTTTACGAAGGCGACGACACCGACGACGGCACCGTGAAGCTGTCGCCCGGCAAGATCCAGCGCACGGGCGTGAAGTCCGAGCCGGTCGAGCGTCGCTCGATCCGGGTCTCGGTGAAGGCGCCCGGTACGATCCAACTCGATGAGCGCCGCGTGTCGGTGATCGCGATGCGCGCCGAAAGCTTCGTGCAGAAGGTCGCCGACGTGACCACCGGGACGCGCGTGAAGGCGGGCCAGCCGTTGATGGAAATCTACAGTTCGGCGGTCGCTTCCGCCGCGGCGGAATATCTCGCGACGATCACCTCCAAGACGGTCGGCGGCGTTGAGACGTATGGCCGCGGCTCGCGACAGCGGCTGATCAATCTCGATGTTCCCGACGCGGTTATCGCGGAGATGGACAGGACGCACACCTCGCCCGTCACCATACGCTGGTCTGCGCCGCGCGATGGGATCGTGCTCGAGCGCGGCGCGATCGAAGGTATGCGGGCCAATCCCGGCGACGTGCTGTTCCGGATCGCGGACACCTCGGTCGTCTGGGCGCTGGTCGACGTGGCCGAGCGCGATCTCGGCGACATCGCGGTGGGGCAGTCGGTCGCGGTACGCGCACGCAGTTTCCCCGGCCGAACCTTCACCGGGAAGATCGCCGTTGTCTATCCGCAGGTGAACCGCGACACGCGAACCGTTCGTGTCCGGATCGAGCTTGCCAACCCGGACGCGGTGCTGCTGCCGGACATGTACGTCGATGCCGACATCGACACGGCCGACGCCGCGCCCGTCCTGGCGATACAGGACAGCGCGGTGC
The DNA here is from genome assembly GCF_055811835.1 of Bradyrhizobium sp. WSM4874. Taxonomy (NCBI): domain Bacteria; kingdom Pseudomonadati; phylum Pseudomonadota; class Alphaproteobacteria; order Hyphomicrobiales; family Nitrobacteraceae; genus Bradyrhizobium; species Bradyrhizobium sp. WSM4874. The sequence continues at coordinate 251,165 of NZ_JBVVPR010000003.1, read as the reverse complement.
TCGACACCGGCAGCCGGCAGAGCGTCCTCGTCGACACAGGGGAAGGGCGTTTCGAGCCGCGGGAGGTTAGGCTGGGCCGTCGCGGCGGCGGTTATGTCGAGGTGCGGGAGGGTCTTTCGGTCGGCGAGGCGGTGGTTACCTCCGCCAATTTTCTGATCGATGCGGAAAGCAACCTCAAAGCGGCGCTGAAGGGTTTTGGTGAGGCGGCGTCCCCCGTCACCGACGTCGGCCCTGGTAACGCAACGGGAGATCGCAAATGATTGCCCGTGTCATCGCCTGGTCGGCGCGCAATCTGTTGCTCGTGCTGTTCGGTACCGGCTTCGCTGCCGCCGCCGGCCTCTATGCCCTGGTTCACCTCCCGCTGGATGCGATCCCGGACCTCTCGGACACGCAGGTCATCGTTTACACCGAGTATGCCGGGCAGGCGCCGCAGGTGATCGAGGATCAGGTCACCTATCCGCTGACGACGGCGATGCTCACCGTGCCGAAATCGAAAGTCGTGCGCGGCTTCTCGTTCTTCGGCGTCTCTTTCGTCTACGTGATCTTCGAGGACGGCACCGACATCTACTGGGCCCGCTCGCGCGTGATGGAATTCCTCAACGGTGCGTCGTCCAGGCTTCCTGCCGGTGTCACCCCGACCATCGGGCCCGACGCGACCGGCGTCGGCTGGGTCTACCAATACGCCGTCATATCGAAGGAATTGAACCTGGCGGACACGCGCACGATCCAGGACTGGAATCTGAAGTTCGCGCTGGCCAAGGCCGATGGCGTCGCCGACGTCGCCAGCATCGGCGGTTTCGTCAAGCAGTATAACGTGGTCCTCGACCCGCAGCGGATGCGCGACCGCGGCATCAGCATGCAAAAAATACGCGAGGCGATCCGCGCCAGCAACGCCGATGTCGGCGGGCGCACCGTCGAGCTCTCCGAGTTCGAATACGTCATCCGCGGCAGGGGCTACATCAAGAGCATCAACGATCTCGGCAACATCGTCCTGAAGACGAGCAACGGCACGCCGGTGTTGCTGCGGGACGTCGCCAACGTCGAGCTCGGACCGGACGAGCGGCGAGGCATCGCCGAATTGAACGGCGAGGGCGAGGTTGCAAGCGGGATCGTGCTGCAGCGGTTCGGCGTCAACGCACTCGACGTCATCGAAAACGTCAAGAAGCGCTTCGGGGAGATCGCGAGCAGCCTGCCGAAATCGGTCGAGATCGTGCCGGTCTACGACCGGTCGAACCTAATCTACGCGGCCATCGATACCCTCAAGCACACCCTGTTCGAGGAGAGCATCGTCGTTGGGCTCGTCTGCATCGTGTTCCTTCTGCATGTCCGCAGTGCGCTCGTCGCGATCTTGATGTTGCCGGTCGGCGTGCTGATGGCGTTCGGTGCCATGAAGCTGCTCGGGCTGGGATCGAACATCATGAGCCTCGGCGGTATCGCGATCGCGATCGGCGCCATGGTGGACGCCGCCATCGTCATGATCGAGAACGCACATAAGCACCTCGAACGGGCGAGGCCTCATCAGTCTCGCGTGCAGATTCTGATCGACGCAGCATCCGAGGTCGGGCCTGCGCTGTTCTTCAGCCTGCTGATCATCACCGTGTCGTTCATGCCGATCTTCACCCTGGAATCGCAGGAGGGGCGATTATTCAGCCCGCTGGCGTTCACGAAGACCTTCTCCATGGCCGCTGCGGCCCTGCTGTCCGTCACCCTGGTGCCGGCGCTGATGGTGATCTTCGTCCGCGGCAGGATTGTCCCGGAGAGCAGGAACGTCATCAATCGCTTCCTGATCTGGGTCTATCGTCCCGTGATCAAGGGAGTTCTGCGCGCCAAGACTCTGGTCATCCTGGCTTCGCTCGTCGTGCTTGCGGTGACAATCTGGCCGGCGCGCCAGCTCGGCACGGAGTTCATGCCGGCGCTGAACGAGGGAACGCTGCTCTACATGCCGACGACGCTGCCCGGCATTTCGGTCACCAAGGCAGCCGAGCTGATGCAGATGCAGGACCGCATCATCAAATCGTTCCCGGAAGTCGCTTCGGTCTACGGCAAGGCGGGGCGAGCCGCCACTGCGACCGATCCCGCGCCGACGGAGATGTTTGAAACAATCGTCAACCTCAAGCCGAAAGAGGCGTGGCGTTCCGGCCTTACCGTCGACGGCCTTGTTGCCGAGATGGACAAGGCGTTGCAATTTCCGGGCGTCTCCAACGCCTGGACCATGCCGATCAAGGCGCGCATCGATATGCTCTCCACCGGCATCCGCACGCCGGTCGGCGTCAAGGTCATGGGAACGGATCTCGGCGAGATCGACCGGCTCGCGAAGCAGATCGAACGCGTCATCAAAACCGTGCCCGGCACGTCGTCGGCCTACGCCGAACGCGGCATCGGCGGCTATTATCTCGAGATCGTTCCGGATCGCGAGGTGCTCGCCCGTTACGGCATATTGATCCAGGACGTTCAGGACACCATCGCTGCCGCGCTCGGTGGTCAGACAGTCACGACGACCGTGGAAGGCCGGCAGCGGTTCACGGTGAACATGCGCTATCCGCGTGACCTCCGCGACAATCCCAAGGCCATCGCCAGCGACATCCTGGTGCCGATGCCTTCGGCCGGCGCCGTGCCGCTCGGCGAGGTCGCCAAGGTCGAGCCGGCACGCGGGCCGACCTCGATCCGGACGGAGAACGGCCAGCTTGCCACCTACATCTACGTCGATATCCGGGATCGGGACATCGGGAGCTATGTCGCCGATGCGCAGCGCGCCGTCAGCGAAAGCATCAAGTTTCCGGCCGGCTATTACGTGATCTGGAGCGGCCAATACGAATATCTGCAGCGCGCCGCCGCCCGCCTGAAAATCGTCGTTCCGGTGACGCTCACGATCATCTTCCTGCTGCTGTACCTGAACTTCCGGGCGATGACCGAGACGCTCATCGTGATGCTGTCACTGCCGTTCGCGCTGGTCGGCGGCATCTGGATGATGTGGTGGCTCGGCTTCAACCTGTCCGTTGCCGTCGCGGTCGGCTTCATCGCTCTCGCCGGCGTTGCCGCCGAGACGGGCGTGGTGATGCTGATCTATCTCGATCACGCGCTGGTCGAGACAAAAGCCAGGTGTAGCGCTGACGGCAGGGTCTTTACCCGACGAGACCTTCACGATGCCATCATGGTGGGTGCGGTCGAGCGCGTGCGGCCCAAGATGATGACGGTGGTCGCGATCATGGCCGGTCTGCTGCCGATCATGTGGAGCACCGGGGCCGGATCGGAGATCATGCAGCGCATTGCGGTGCCCATGATCGGCGGCATGACGTCATCGACACTGCTGACGCTCGTCGTGATCCCCGCGATTTTCGGCCTGGTGAAGGGGCGGGGGCTTCCACCGGGCGAACGATCGGCTCTTGCCGATGAATGGACCATGCGCGTTCCGCAAGCCGCCGAATAGGTGGGCGGCGAAGGTCGTCGTTCTCGGCAACGTCTCCGCCAACAAAAAACCCGCGGCGGATTGCTCCGCGCGGGTGAACTTTCGATGATGCCATTCTGCCAGTGTTTTGCCCGACGTGTCAAAGGCGGAGGCGCGCTGCGCGGAGGATTCGCATCGCCGTCCGGTTTTCCACAACGCGAGGGGTAGTGGTGTTCGGCCGTTCCGGCCCCCCAACAATCGATAATTTGTCATCGCGAGCCGGGCCGTCTTCATAGGAGGGACGTTCCGCTCCGCCTGTCCACATGATCAAGCTGACCGCAACGCAAAGCATCACCTCGTACAAATGGGTGCATCCGACCGAAGAGCGGTAGGATTGGGCAAACACCGAGCAGCGCACAGCAACGCGCTAGCGACAGATCAGAGCTCCGACGCAAAGAACAAGCATCGTCAAGCTGAGCGCAATGGTAACGAGGGCGCGCTCGGCTCTGCTGGTAAGCTCTTCTTCGCTCATGACAACTTTCCCTGCCGCAAGGTCAACCTGCATGCCCTCACCTTGTTCCCCGCACGATCGGGATGCGTGAAGCTTGGTGACTCCAACCTGATCCATGCACGCTGCAGGAGGAAGTGCCGCCAACGTGAACCGCTCTCTGCCGCTTGTGTGCAATAATGCGCTGACGGAAGCTTCCACCAATATCTACGTTCCGACGTCACCGCCCGATCAGTGGCTGTTATCGGTGATGAGAACGCCTGCTTGCGCTCCCGCCTCCTCCGGAACCGATCGTGCAGTGAGCCAGCGGCGCAAGATCAATGAATCCCACGAAGAGGGGCTTGCAGAAATGGCCGTTCGTCTTCGCTCAGCCGCGGAACTGCTCCCGCCAGGGCCAGTGAGAGATGCCGCCCTCAGACGCGCACGCTGGGCTGAAACAAGCTTGTCGTTAGATGATTGGCTCAACTCGCCAGGACTACAGCCACCGACCTGACGGTGACACCGCCCTGCAGGGATTCAGGCCATGTTCGGTGAGGCTCCAGCAAGAAAAAACCCGCGGCGGATTGCTCCGCGCGGGTGAACTTTCGATGCTGCCATTCTGCCAGTGTTTTGCCCGACGTGTCAAAGCTGAACAGCGCGACGGGCAGGGATGGATGGGTCCGGCAAACGCCTATTTGGTGCAACCAAAATGGCGAATGATTTCAACACCCTCGCTACTGTGCATGGGGTTGTTTTCGCGCTTTTTGTTTTGCGGCCTGCCGAAGCGACGCGCTTTAGCGCCGTCCGCGCGGCGCTTCCGCCTTGGCCGGCGGGTCGGTCTGCGGTCCGCAGCTCGCGGCCGCGAGCGAGCCTTGCGCCTGCGGCATCAGGCCGGGCTCTGGGGCGAGCGCCTTCATCACGATCAGGCCGGTGGTGCTGGGGGAATCGATGATCAGGCGGTCGGCGGCGGTGATCTCTTCGTCCTCGGGCAGCTCGTTGTGCTGCGGCTCGGTCATCAGGTCGAGCTCGATCACCTTCTTGCCGGCCGAGCGGTCGTTGATGGCGTAATAGGCGATCTCGTTGCGGGTGTAGAACGACACCGAGGTGTAGGCCTGGCTGACGGGGACCGTCAGCTTGATCGGCCCGTTCGACAGATCGTAGCGGCAGATCGCCAGCGCAAAGGCCGGATCCATGAACGGCATCGGCGAGGTGCTGGGATCGGCAAGCGGAAGCTGCGTGACGCCGTTGAGCTTGGTCATCGGCGTCAGCCGCGAATAAGCGTCCTGGGTCGCGATCCGCGGCAGCGCCAGCACGCTGACGAGATGGACCACAAGGCCCAGCACCACGCCGGCAACGATGGTGAACAACAGCCGGATCATGAGCAGCCCGCCGTCGTGATGGTGGGCATCGGCGCATCGCGCTGGGTGCGCGTGGCAACGCCGACCGGGGTGTCGTAGAGCCGCAGCATCAGCGCGTAGCGCTCGATGCCGCCGGTCGGCAGCCAGTTGCCGGCGCGCGAGCGCGAGGCGATGCGGATCTCGAACGAGCCGTCGGACTGCCGCACGATCTCCTGGCTGGTGAAGCCGTAGCGCTGCAGCGAATTGGGGACGAGATGACCCTTGCGGTCGTAGAGCGTCAGCGTCCAGAACCGCGCCGGCGGCGTCACGCCGGAGACCACGACGTCGCAGCGGCCGTCGAGCACCTTCTTCTTGTCGTCGGCGGTCGCGGTGAAGGCGACGCCGTCGCCGGTGCCGATCGGCAGCTCGCCGTTGCGCACGATGGTGGCGCGCGAATAGGGATCGACGTCGGCGGTGCCGGTGCGCGGACGCGCGGTCCAGGGGCCGATGGTCAGCGCGCCGATCTCGGTGCCGCGCGTCGTGGTCATCCAGGTCGCGCCGACGCCCACCACGGTTGCGAGCAGAAGGGCCGTCAATGTGATCAGGATCAGCCGCACTTGTTTCGATCAGTTCTTGTTTCGATTAGTTCTTGCGCGGGGCGGATGCGTTCGCATTCTCTTCCGCATAGTTCTGCGGGAAGGCGAGCGCGCTCGTGGACGATGCCGGCTTGGCTTGCTTGGGATCGGTGGCCGCCGATTTGGTCGCGGTCCTGGCCGCGTCATCCAGCAGCTTCTCGACGCGGACCAAAACGTCGGCGCCGCGCTTGGTCAATACCGGCGGCGGACCGGGCTTGGTCTCCAGCACCTTCGGCGCCGCATTGGCCTGCGCGTTGGCGATCCGCTCGGGCGGCAGCTTCTGGCCCATGCCGATGCCGGCGATTTCCCGCACCTCGACGCCCTGATGCGCCGCGAGCATGATGTCGTGCCAGGTCTGCGCCGGCAGCGAGCCGCCGGTCATGCGGTTGGTCGGCGAATAGTCGTCATTGCCGTACCAGACCGCGCAGGTGAAATTGCCGGTGTAGCCGACGAACCAGGCGTCGCGATACGCATTGGTCGTGCCGGTCTTGCCCGCGGTCGGGATGCCGTCGAGGGCTGCGCGACGCGCCGTGCCTTCGCTGACGACGTGGCTCATCATGCCGGCCATGTCGGCGGCAACGGAGGCGGGAATCGCCTGGCGCGGCTTCGGCCCGTCGCGGTCCCAGCGCCAGACCGGATCGCCGGCGCCGGTGCGCACTTCCAGCACGGAATGCGGCGTCACCGCCTTGCCGCGGTTGGGGAAGGTCGCATACGCCACCGCGTGCTCGAGCACGGTGACTTCGTCCGAGCCGATCGGCAGCGACGGCGTGTCGGGCAGCGGCGCCTTGAGGCCGAAGCGGCGGGCGACCTCGACGATCTTGGCGCGGCCGACCTTGGCCGGGTTCTGCGCTTTGGGCTCGTTCTTCTGGCCGATCGCGATCGACAGCTTGACGGGCACCACGTTGATCGAACGCGTGATCGCCTGCGTCAGCGTCACCGAGCCGGAATAGGAATGGCCATAGTTCTGCGGGCACCAATTGCCGATGCAGACCGGGCCGTCGACCACGATCGAATTCGGCGTGAAGCCGTTGAGGAGCGCGGTGGTGTAGACGTAAGGCTTGAACGACGAGCCCGGCTGGCGATAGGCGTCGGTGGCGCGGTTGAACTGGCTGGCGCCGTAGTCGCGGCCGCCGACCATGGCGCGGATGCCGCCGTCGAGATCGGAGACGACGGTCGCGGCCTGGGTCGCGTGATAGTCGCGGCCGAACTGGCGCAGCTGGTTCTCGACCGCGTCTTCCGCCGCCTTCTGCACATTGGTGTCGATCGCGAGCCGGACCACGAAGACGCGCTCGGTGTAGGATTTCGGGAAGGTGTCGACCAGCTTGCGCATCTCGTCGAAGGCGTAGTCGAGATAATAATTCGGCGACGCCTCGTAGCGGCGGTCGACCGCGAAGGCGGGATTGCGGCGGGCGCCGAACACCTGGCCCTCGGTCATGAAGCCGGCGTCGACGAGATTGTCGAGCACCACGTTGGCGCGGGCGCGGGCGGCGGGCAGGTTGATGTGGGGCGCGTATTTGGTCGGTGCCTTGAACAGGCCGGCGAGCATCGCGGCTTCGGCGAGCGTCACGTCGCGTGCCGACTTGTTGAAGTAGAAATGCGCGGCGCCGTCGACGCCGAAGGTGCCGCCGCCCATATAGGCGCGGTCGAGATACAGCTTGAGGATCTCGTTCTTGGTCAGACGCCATTCCAGCCAGACCGCGAGGAAGGCTTCGTTGACCTTGCGCTCGATGGTGCGCTCGTTGCTCAGGAACAGGTTCTTGGCGAGCTGCTGGGTGATCGAGGAGCCGCCCTGGCGGACGCCGCCGGCTTGGGCGTTGGTGACGAGAGCGCGGGCGGTGCCGGCGATGTCGATGCCGAAATGCTCGTAGAAGCGGCGGTCCTCGGTCGCGAGCGTCGCCTTGATCAGCACGTCCGGAAAATCTTCCAGCGGGATCGAATCGTTGTGCTTGATGCCGCGGCTGCCGATCGGGTTGCCGTAACGGTCGAGGAAAGTCACCGCGAGGTCGGACTTCTTCAGCCAGTCCTCGTCCGCGGTCTCGCGGAAGGCGGGGATGGCGAGGGTTAGCATCACAACCAGGCCGCCGAGGCCGAGGGTCGCAGCCTCCGACAGCGGCTCGATGAATACCCAGCGCTTCCACCGCCCGACATAGAAGCGGTCCATGAAGGTCGAGTAGCGCTCGTAGAGCTCGCGGATGCCCTTGGCCGAGGAGAACAGCGAGGAGTCGATGCGCGCATCGAGATCCAGGAAGAAATTCCGGATCCGGGCTTTCCAATGCGGTGGTATGATCTGGCGCACCTAGAACCCTTGCGGCTTGGTTCGAAAGCGTTCAAGCACCCGGCCGGGGCGGCATCGAGACGTCTTGCGGGAGTGTTGCGGCAAACCCAAGGCGCCCGGCCAGCGACGGTGGGGACTTGCTGTTCCTTCTAGCCGAGCAGGGCCTATAAACCAATGGTCACGCTTGCGATTTTGAACAACAGGCCTAATTGACCCCGGTTCATTACGGGCCTCACGCGGGCGTTGCTTGCAGCCCCAGGGCGGCACGCCCTAGATGGCACCAGCCGTAGCTCTTTCGAACTTTTGTTGAGGCGCATGACCGCAGCTCCCAAACGACCTTCAGGCCAGGAAGGATTCTTCTGGAAAACCAAGACGTTGGAAGAGATGTCGGGGCCCGAATGGGAGAGCCTGTGCGACGGCTGCGGCCGCTGCTGCCTGAACAAGCTCGAGGAAGAGGGCACCGGCGACATCTACTTCACCCATGTCGGCTGCAAGCTGCTCGATGGGGTGACCTGCGGCTGCAAGGACTATGCGAATCGTTCCGACAAGGTTCCGGACTGCGTCCGCCTGACCCCGGCCAATGTCCGCACCCTGAACTGGCTGCCGCCAAGCTGCGGCTACAAGCTCGTTGCGGAAGGGCGCGACCTCTATTGGTGGCATCCGCTGGTGTCAGGCGATCCCGACACGGTGCATGAGGCCGGCGTCTCCGTACGCGGACGGGTCGAAGGCAGCGAGGTGGAGATCCCGGACGAGGAGCTCGAGAACCACATCGTGCAATGGCCGGCGCAGCTGCCGAAACGGGCCCGCCTGAAGCGACGTCCGAAGGACTGATCCGGCTGCGAGATTGAGGTCGCGCCGGAGCGGACGCCCAGCCCTTGGCGCAGCATATTGATACAATCTGAGATTGTGATAGACTGGCGTCGTTTTACGATGCCGTTTTTTCTGTTGCCTTCTGTTTTCAGTCCCCACCCGGGGGCGCAAATCTTTTGGAGATGCATATGGCAAAATCGCAAAAGCAGGCGAAGAAATCTCCCGTTGTCAAAAGTCAGGCCCGGCTATTTTGTCAGAACGGCCCGAGAGTCCCGCCGCAACTCAGTCCGGCTGTCATGGCCGACCCACTTCGCGCACGTGCGATTCTCGCGAGCCGATCCAAGTGGGTGAACGGCACGGTCCTGCACTACTGCTTTTTCACCTCGGGTCATTTTGAAGTTCCCAGGGCCCACGCGGACGCGGTACGCAAGGCCTTCGCGAAGTGGAAGGCGGTAGGCATCGGCCTCGAATTCCAGGAGGTCTCCCAACTCGCTGAAGCCGAGGTGCGAATTGGCTATTCAGTGACAGACGGATCGTCGGCGTCGCAGGTTGGCAGGGACGTGCTGCAGGTATCCCAGACCGAACCGACCACCGTGTATGGCTGGGATCTGACCTCGCAATATGGCAGCGGCACTGCGCTGCACGAACTCGGACACGTGCTTGGCATGGAGCACGAGCATCAAAACCCTTCGCCGGCATCAAGTGGGATGAGGAGGCTGTTTACAAGCCGCTGGGCGCTCCGCCCAACAAGTGGAGCCGCTCGACGACGTTTCACAACATTCTGGAGAAGCTCACCCCGCAGCAGGTACAGGGTTCAACATGGGACCCGGATTCCATCATGGAATACGAGTTTGAGCCGGGGCTGATTGCGGAGCCGAAGCCATACGAGACCAATGGTCTGGTTCCTCCGGGGACGCTCTCCGCCGGAGACAAGCAGTGGATCCGCCGTTGGTATCCGCCGCTACAGCCGGCCTTGACGACGCTTCAGCCCTTCCATCCGGCCGTGGTCGATCTCGCCGCTGGTCAGCAGATGGACTACGCGATCAAACCCAGCGCCTCACGCAAATATACCATCGAGACCAAAGGGCCGTCTGACGCAACGTTGGTTCTCTTCGAGGACGTGAACGGAACGCCGCGGTTTCTCGCGGGTGACGATGATAGCGGCGAGGATCGAAACGCGAAGATTTCCTACAAATTGTTCGCCGGCCGAGGCTATATCGCCCGGTTGCGACTGGTGCATCCAGACCCCTCGGGCAAGACGGCACTGATGTTTTCCTAAAGTTGCCCTGGGGCGTCGCAGGGCAGGCTTTGCAAAAACCTGATCGGGAGATGGCGTCGCCACGGCCGCTGTCTGGTAAGCCGACCTCCTGAAATTCGCTTGGGGCGGAAACCTGCCGGAATGCCGGCTCGTCTCGCAGCGCCGTTCGGGCGGGCTTGAAGCCGCTCTTGGCGAGAACCGTCGGGCGGCGCCGACACCTGTGCCGGGGCCAGAAGCCTTGCTTACCCTGGCAGAAGGCCCGCCGCGTGATAGCTCTCGATGAGCGAGTCAAAGAGGGAGATATTGGAGCGACTCCTCGCGACGATTTGAGCACCGGCGACGGCAGCATAGATCGCGCGAGCTCTTGCCTCACTCTCTTCGGGCTTGATCACCTTCGCAGCCGTCAGTTGCTTGCTCAGCCATGCGACATTGACGTCGGCAAAGGCCTGGACCTCCTTCAATACCGCTTCGGGAAGCTCGTCGTATTCGGTGGCCATGAAACTGCTAAGGCAAATCCTATTATCGCGCTCAAGCGACGCTCGGAAAATATCAGGGTAACGGCGCAAGGCGACGATCGGGCTTTGAGCCGCGGCCGTGATCGCGTCCAGGTCGCGGGCGATATCTTCCCAATAACGCTTCGCAACGGCCTCGCCGAGCGCGGCCTTGTTGGCGAAATAGTAGTTTATGCTGGCGGCCTTGATACCCACGGTTTGCGCCAGATCGCGGAAGTTTATGCCGCCATAGCCGTACGCCATCGCCGCTTCCCGCGCTGCCGTCAGGATCGCTTCCTTCGCATTCTCTTTCATCGTTCTCGCCATATTCGAATGTCACCTACCATATGACAGATAGGGGTTGACAGGACAAGTTTCGAGTCGTAGTCAGTTACCTGTCATCTGACAGGCAGGTGATTTGCCAGCACAAAGCGAGACTCGCCATGACCGACAAACTCAAGCTCTTCACCTCTCCCTCGGCCTTTCCCAATCCGCAGCGTTTGCGCATCTTCATGCACGAGAAAGGTATCGCCGATCGGTTCGATGAGACGATCTACGATATGTCGCCGGTCGGCGAGCAGCGCGGCTGGAAGCACCTCAAGATGAACCAGTGGGGCGAGACCCCGACCCTGGCGCTCGCGGACGGCGCCTTTCTCAGCGAGACCTCCGCCATCGCGCGTTACCTCGACGACACCTTCGACGGTCGCAAGATTATGGGCGCAACGCCCCACGAGCGCGGCCTCGACCAGATGTGGGACAACCGGGTGTGGGTGCACATCCTCTATCCCATTGTCACCGCCTTCCATGTGCTGCACCAGGGTCTCGGGCCGAAGCTGGAACTGACCAGCAATCCGGCGTGGGGCGAGCATTCCCGCAAGGTGGCGCTGACTCACGCCGCGCTTGTCGATCGGCATCTAGCGGACGGCCGCGAGTGGCTGCTGGGCGGCGACGCACCGACCTTCTCGGATATCACCATGGCGACAGCGATCGCCTTCTCGAAGTTTCCGGTGAACGCCACTCCGCTCGACGAGCGCTTCGAGCACATCGATGCCTTCTGGCAGCGTTGGCAGCGCCGGCCGACCTTTCTGGCCGCCTATGCCGACCGGAACAGTGGCGTGCCCGAGCTCGATAATCGGGCCTGAACGCTCACCCCCTCGACCCACCCTCAATCCGAAACTCAATCTGAAGGAGGCTACCATGCCGTTCGCACGTATCGATCTGATCCAGGGTAAAACCCCCGAATACCGCGCCGCCGTGGCCGACATCGTCTACACGGGCATTATCGATATCCTTAAGGCGCCCGACGGTGACCGCTTCGTGGTTGTCGGTGAGCACACCGGCGACAACCTGATCTATGATCCTAAATTTCTCGGCTTCAGTCGGTCCCCCGACTTCATGCTGATCCAGGTGACCAGCACTGTCGGAAACCAGAGAGACACGAAGTTAGCCTTCTACCGGTTCGTCGCCGACGAGTTGAAAACCAAGCTGGCCGTCCGCCCAGACGACATCATGATCAACATGGTCTTTGTGGACAAAGAGGACTGGTCGTTTGGCGACGGCCAGCCCTGGTGATCGGCTGAGTCTGAGCCGTAACGGTGAAGAGGGAGGCAAAGCCTCCTTCGTTCCATCAGGCGGCTCGCATTTATTCGTCGTGGCGAATGCGGGCCGCTTAGGGCTGCCGGCAGCGACCGGGGTCCTGCGGCTCTCACACCAAATCGTCGTGATGGCCCGACTTTGGGATGCTCCCATGCGCCGCAGTGCCTGCCTGAGAAGAACTTTGCTGTCTACATTGGGCTGCATAGAACGAATCCTTCGCGGCGTTGCGCCGCCTCATGGCCCCCGATCGAGATGAACAAGTTCGAGCGGCAGAACAGTTCTGCCGACACCCAGACATTGCCCGACGATATCGCCGAGGAATTGTCGCGGCTTCCGAGCGAGGTCTTGAGCGTCGATGACGCTCCCTCGCTTGCGCCGCCGGCGCCACTGTCGCAGGACGAGGTCCGCACCATCGTCATCAGCCTGATGCTGACGATGTTCCTGGCCGCTCTGGACCAGACCATCGTCGCGACCGCACTGCCGACCATCGGACGTCAGTTCCACGACGTCTCCAATCTCTCCTGGGTCATCACCGCCTATCTGCTCGCCTCGACCGCGGTCGCGCCGGTGTTCGGCACGCTCAGCGACATCTACGGCCGCCGCGTGATGATCATCATCTCGCTCAGCCTGTTCGTCGCGGGCTCGGTGCTGTGCGCAATCACTCCGAACCTGCCGATGCTGATTCTTGCGCGCGGGCTCCAGGGGCTGGGTGGCGGCGGCATCATGCCGGTGGTGCAGACCGTGATCTCCGACGTCGTGAGCCCGCGCGAGCGCGGCCAATATCAAGCCTATTTCTCCAGCGTCTGGATGGTCGGCGGCATTCTCGGCCCGGTCATCGGCGGCGTGTTCGCCGAGCATCTGCACTGGTCGATGATCTTCTGGATCAATGTGCCGCTCGCAGCTGCTGCGATCGCGCTGCTGTTGCCCAGGATGAAGAAGATCCCGGTGTTCCACCGCAAGCGCAAGGTCGACTGGCTGGGTGGCGTGCTGCTGATGGCCTCCGCCGTCGTCTTCATGCTGGTGCTGACTTGGGGCGGCACGCGCTTCCCGTGGCTCTCGCCGACCGTGCTTGCGATGGTGGGCGGAGCCGTCGCGCTCGCGGTCACCTTCGTGTGGCACGCGCGCCGCGCGGACGAGCCGTTCCTGCCGCTGCCGCTGCTCGGAGGATCGGTTGTGCCGTTCGGGCTTATGGCCGGCGGCTGCGCGCTCGGTGCGATCACGGGCCTCACCGTGCAGCTGCCGCTCTATTACGAGGCGGTCTATCATCTCAGCGCCAGCGAAGCCGGCCTTGCGCTGATCCCGCTCGCGGCGGTCTCGACCGTCGGCGCAGCCGTCGCCGGTCGCACCATGGCGCGCGCCAAGCACTACAAGCGGGTCGCCATTGTCGGAACGTCCTGGGCTGCGCTGTGCGGCCTCGGCCTCACCTTGACGACGTTGCCGCTATGGGCGCTGCTGACGCTGATGGCTGCATTTGCGCTTGGCCTCGGCACCACCTTTCCGGTCTGCGTGGTCTCGGTGCAGAATTCGGTCGCCCGTCCGCAGGTCGGCACCATCACCGGCGCGTTGAACTTCTTCCGCTCGCTGATGTCATCGTTCACGGTCGCGGCGTTCGCGGCCATCCTGCTCATCGCGCTCGGTGCCGACGTTCCGCTCGCCGGCGAGCATCACGGCGCCGTCAATGCGATCCCCGCCGACGACATGCGGCATGCGTTCCGTTACGTGTTCGGCGCCGCCACGGCGCTGATGGCCGGCGCCGCGCTCTGCCTGATCATGATGGAGGAGCGCCCGCTGGCCGGTCCCTCCGTCACGCAGCAGGTGGAGATGGCGGAGTAAGGGTTAGCCACCGCGGTCGGGATCGTCGTCGCCATTGCCCGCGCCCGTCTTCCGCGCTTTCGCCGCGAGCTCTGCTTGAGCCGTGCGAGCGCTTCGGCAGACCAATCGCCGACATCTGTGACCGCGACCCAGCCATCGACGTAGTGTTCGGGCGCGTAGACATGGCCAAAACCCATCGGCGTGTTGGTTGCGACCGCCATGTCGAGAGCGAGCTGCAGCATCGTGACGATGGGGTACCATCGCAGTTCCGACGATACGTCAGGCCCGCGCGGCGCGTCCATCCAGGCCGGCGCCCGATAGGCGTCGCCGTAGCCGAAGAATGTGATCGCGTCACTGGCATATTGCAGATAGACCACGCGCATCGGGCCCCAGGGCGTATCCGGCGGCACCGGCGGCCCGTTCTGGTTCATGAAGCGCACGAAGCGGCCGTCGCGGAATTTTGGCAGCCACGCCGGTGATCCTGGATTGCGGTTATCGGTAATCGAGCGCCAGATGCGGCTCTCGAATGGCGCTCCGCTCCATAGTGCGCCGGCGATGGGATCGCCGATTGTTTCGAACAATTCTGCGGATTTTTCCGAGTTCATGGCGCCGAGGCTGAGCCCGTGCAGATACAGCTTTGGCCGCCTGTCCTTGGGCAAGCTCGTCCAGTAGCCGTAGATTTCGGCGAACAGCGCACGCGACGCCTCCGCTCCGTATTCGGGCTGAAACAGCAGCGACAGCGGGCTGTTGAGATACGAATATTGCATCGCGACGCTCGCGACATCGCCATGGTGGAGATATTCCACCGTATCCATCGCGGAGGGATCGACCCAGCCGGTGCCGGTCGGCGTAATGACGATCAGGACCTTGCGTTGAAAACCGTGCTGGCGCTTGAGCTCCTCAAGCGCAAGCCTGGCGCGCGCCTGGGCCGTGTCGCGGCTGCCGAGACCGACATAGACGCGCACGGGATCCTGCGCGGGCTGTCCCGTAACGGCGCTGATCTCTGTCGCGTTCGGGCCCGAGGCAATGAACCGGCGCCCCATGCGCCCGAGTTCCTGCCACTTCACCAGCGACGCAGAACTCCCGGTTCGATCGGGGGCGGCCGGTTGCGGCCGCTCGGGCTCCTGCAGGGCGTCGAGTTCGCGGAAGGAGGAGTCGAGCGCGTTGAACGCGGTCCGGACCAGGACGTTGCTGGCGATCGACCAGAACAGCAGGCCTGCGATCAGCACGCCGAGGACATTGGCGAGCTTCCGCGGAATGACGCGCTTTGTGCGTACGGCGAGGAAGCGGGCGACAAACGCGAACAGCCGGTACAGCACCAGCAGAACGGCGAACGTGATCAGGGCGATGACGCAGACCTTGAGCGGATGCGCGGTCTCGACCGGCATCATCTTCATCACTGTGCGGATCGAATTCTGCCATTCGGCGGTTCGCCGCAGGAAGATAACGACGACCAGCAGGCAACCGACCGTGACCAGCGCATTCGCAATCGATCTCGCCCGCGGCGAAGGTTCGGGCAATTCGAGATAGTGCCATAGCCGGCGCCACAGCACGCCGGCGAAATAGCCGATCGCAAAACAGCCGCCGGCAAGCGCGCCTTGCGTGAGATAGCTCCGAGGAATCAGCGTCGGCGTCAGCGCGGCAGCAAAGAACAGAGCGCCCAGCATGAGGCCGACACCGGACAGCGAGAGCAATTGCCGTCGAACGAGCCAAGCCAGATTCGTCACGGCATCCTCCGGGCGAGTCTATCTCTTGTTCTTGTCTGAAAAACTGCTCTGTCGCGGCAGCCCGATCGTGAATTCCGTGAACTTGCCCGGCTCCGTCGCGACGTCGATGGTGCCGCCGTGCTGCTTGACCACGATATCGTGGCTCATCGACAATCCGAGGCCGGTGCCTTCGCCGGCCGGCTTGGTGGTGAAGAACGGATCGAACATCTTTTCTTTTACCTCGTGCGGAATGCCGGTGCCATTGTCGCGGATGCGGATCTCGATGCTGTCGCCCCGGTCGCGTGTCGCGGCGATCACCACCGGCTCGTAATCGGCGGCGCCGTCATCCGACTTGCGCTTGGCCACCGCGTGGAAGCCATTCGAGATCAGGTTCAGCAGCACCCGGGTGATCTCCTGCGGAAACACTTCCGCTTGCCCGGCCGCCGGATCGAGCTCGCGCTTCAGCGTCACGTCGAACTGCGGCTTCTCGGCGCGGGCGCCGTGATAGGCGAGGTTGAGGCTCTCCTCGACCAGCGCGTTGATGTCGCTCAGCCGATGCTCGCCGCCGCTCTCGCGGGAATGCAGCAGCATGTTCTTGACGATGGAGTCGGCGCGCCTGCCATGCTGCACGATTTTCGCGAGATTGTCCTTCAGGAGCCCGGTCAGCTCGTCGACCTCGCTGCGGACGTTGTCAGCGAGCGGGAGCGGCGCCAGCGCCTCGTTAAGTTCGTCCGTCAGTTCGGCGGAGAGCGATGCAAAATTGTTGACGAAGTTGAGCGGATTCTTGATCTCGTGCGCGATGCCAGCGGTGAGCTGGCCGAGCGAGGCCAGCTTCTCGGTCTGGACCAGCCGGTCCTGGGCAGCGCGCAAATCGTCGAGCGATTTGGCGAGGTCCCTGGTGCGGTCCTGCACCTCGTTGAACAGGCGCGTGTTCTCGATGGCGATCACGGCCTGGTCGGCAAAGGTCTTGAGCAGGGCGATCGCCTTGTCCGGGAAGGGACCGGCCTCCGGCCGCGTCACGCCGATGGTGCCGATCGCGACGCCGTCGCGGAGCATCGGGATCACGAGGATGCTGCGATAACCTCGCGTCCGCGCCAGCTCTCTCATGGCGTCCGTGAGATCGGGCTCGTTCTGCATGTCGCTGCGGAATGCGAACTCTCCGCTTCTTGCCACGCGGCTGTGAATGCCGGACGCCGACAGCGGCGCCGGGAACGAGCTGAGCAGCTCTTCGTTGCCGGCTGCGTTGTCGGTGCTGAAGGCGGCCAGGTGCAGCAGGCCGTCGATGACGCGCGTGACGGTGGAGGAATGTCCGCCGACCAGGGACTTGGCGCTGTCGGAGATCGCCTGGAACACCGGCGTCACATCCGCGGGCGAGGCCGCGATCACCTTGAGGATGTCGGCGGTCGCGGTCTGCCGTTCCAGCGCCTCCCTCGTGGTATTGAACAGGCTGACATTCTTGATCGCGATCACCGCCTGGTCGGCGAAGGTCTGCAGCAGCCGCACATGATGCTCGCCGAACGCGCCGGTCGCGCGCCGCGTGGCGATGATGATTCCGATGGCCTCGCCGTCGCTCATCAAGGGCGCGAACAGCATGCTGCGGTAGCCGCGGGCGCGTGCGATGTCGCGAGCCGCCGGTTCGACCTCGGTGTCGGGCAATTGCGCCGCTACACCATCGGCGACGAGCTGGTAGGGCGGGAATTGCGCGAATGGCACCGGGAACGAGGCCTGCAGCACGCGATCGCCGGCGGGATCGGTCGGCGTGAACGCCGCAAGGTGCGCGGCGCCGCCGATATAGCGCAGCACCGCCGTGGAGAAGCCGCCGATCAGCCGGTTGGCATTGGCGGCAATGGCATCGAACACCGGCTGTACGTCGGACGGTGAAGCGGCCATCACTTTCAGGATGTCGGCGGTGGCGGTCTGGCGCTCGAGCGTCTCGCGTGTCTTGTTGAACAACCGCGCATTCTCGATCGCGATCACCGCCTGGTCGGCAAAGGTCTGGAGCAGCTGGACGAGGTCGGCTGCGAACGCGCCGGGCTCCGCGCGCGTGACGCTGATCATGCCGACGGGCGTACCCCGATTCATCAGCGGCATGAACAGCACGCTGCGGAAGCCGCGCAGCCGCGCAAGGTTCCGGTTCAGCTCCGGGACCTCCGCGGCTTCGCTATCTGGAAACTGGATCGTCTCGCCGCCACGCACCAGCGCGAAGGTCGGAAAGTCGGCAATCTTGCGCGGGAACGACGCCTTGAGCCCTTCGTCCGCCTCGGGGCTGGTTGGTGTGAACGCCACGAGGTGGAGCTCGTCCTCGATGAACTGAAGCACGGTGGCCGAGAAGCCGCCGAGCAAACGCCTGGAGCTGGACGCGATCGCCTCGAAGACCGGCCGGGCATCGGACGGAGAGGCCGCGATGGTGCGCAGAATCCCGGCACTGGCGCTCTGACGATCGCGCGCAGTCGCAAGCTCGCTTCGAAGCTGCGCGTTTTCGGCTGCTGCCGACTGCAACAGGCGCTCGAATTCCTCGATGTCGTCGGAAGGGGTGGTCATTCGCAATCCGGCTTGCTGCCGCGACATGCGCGGCACCAACGCGGATTATCACATCTCCTGCGGCCGGAGCCAGCGTCCGCGACAGCGAGTTTTGTGGCCAGAATCCGGCCAGTTTTACGTGCCCGGCCGCGACACCTCGGTCTCCTTGCTGGTGATGAACTCCAGCAGCACGGGAACGCCTTCCTGCGTCTTCTGGATGCCGCGCCTGATCGCGGGGATGATGTCCTCGGGTCTCGTCACCCGCTCGCCATAGCCGCCGAAGGCGCGTGCCATCGCGGCGTAGTCGCCGGAAATGTCGGTCGACCGATATTTCTCGGTCGAGACCGGCATCACCTTCAATTCGATCGCCATCGAAAAATTGTTCAGCAGGATCGACATGATCGGGATGCGCTCGCGCACCGCGGTCTCGAAATCCATTCCGGTGAAGCCGATCGCCGCGTCGCCCCAGACATTGATGCAGAGCTTGTCGGGCTTTGCGAGTTTCGCGCCCATTGCGAGCCCAAGACCGTAGCCGAGTTGCGTCGTCTTGCCCCAGCCGAGATAGGTGAGGGGCTCGACCGACTTCCAGAACGGCGAGAGCTGGTCGCGCGGACTGCCGGCATCGTGGGTGATGATCGTGTTGCCCACGTCGACGGTGTGTTGCAAGTCCCACAGTACGCGATAGGGGCTCAAGGGCGCATCATTGCTGGTGAGCTTCGGGATCCATTTCGCCAGCCACTCCTTGTGCGAGGCCGCGATCTCGGCTGCCACCGCCGATGCGTCGCGATCCGCGGTGACGGTCTTGCCGATTTCCTCCAGCAGCGCGTCGAGCACGAGCCCGGCATCGCCGACGAGGCCGATCCTGGCTTCCACATCCTTGTTGAGATGGTTCGGATCGAGCGTCGAGTGGATGATGGTTTTGTCTTTCGGCATCGCAATGCCGAAGCTTGTTTCAGTGAAGGAGCAGCCGATGCCGAAAATGACGTCGGCGTCGGCCAGAAACTTCGGCACCGCGCGCGGCACCGCAAGGCCGCCGGAGCCAAGCGAGAGTGGATGCGTTTCCGGCAAGGACGATTTGCCCCCAAGGCTGGTGGTGACGGGAATGGCGAGCCGTTCGGCCAGCCGTTTCAACTGCGGCCAGGCCTGCGCGTAATGCACGCCCTGGCCGGCATAGATCACCGGGCGCTTGGCGTTGACGAGCAGGTGGGCCGCCTCCTTCACATGAACGGGGTCCGCGCCGTAGCGGGTGCGCAGCACAGGCGTGTAGTTCAGCGGCTCCGGTACATCTTCGTTCCACATGTCGGCGGGGATCTCGACGATGACAGGCCCGCCGCGGCCGTTTTTCAGCTTGGTGAAGGCGCGGCGAAAAATGTTGGCGACTTCCGCGGCGAGGATGATCGGTTCCGACGATTTCGAAAACGCCTTCATCGCCTCGCTGGAATTGAAGTTCGGCTCGATATGCGCAAGCCTGCGCTGATAGCCCATCGGCAGCACCAGCACGGGAACGGATTCGCCGTAGCATTGCGCGACGCCGCCCATCGCATTCTCCGCACCGGGGCCATGCTGCATGCAGAACGCGCCGATCGAGCGTCCCGATGTCACCCGCGAGATCGCATCCGCCACGTGGATGCCGACGCGCTCCTGCCGTACCATCACCGGCCGGATATCGGCCTTCGCCGCATGCTCGATCAGATGGTTGACCGGATAGCCACAGAGGATCTCGATCCCCTCGCGCTTCATGATTTCCGCAATCGCGGTGCCGAGCTTCATGGCGTCTCTCTCCCTGGGGCAGGCCGGTTGGTCCGGCTGATTAGGGGAGAGAGGATCAGGAAATTGGCGTAGGGTAAAGCACAGCTCGATGCCCGCGGAGGTAGGTCAGCCATGCAGCAGGCTGCCGTAGCCCGGATGGAGCGCAGCGCAATCCGGGGCCGTTCCACCGGAAAGACCAATGACGAATTTCGCTGCGCTCCATCCGCTACGACTGCTACTTGCAGCTTTGGCAGATCATCAGCTTGCGTTTCAACGCCTCGTCTTCTTGATCAATCAGTTGCTCAGCGGCGCCTTTAGCACCCGGATCGGCTCTGGACCCCTTCGCCGTGCGAGACCTCACCGGCGGGACTAGCAGGCTCGAGGTGTCATTGCCGTCGCCGGCGCCTACGCTGAAGCCATCGTAGTCGACGGCCGGGTTCGGCGCCGATGGAAGCCCGCCGATGACCGGCGGCGAAGCCTCTCTGATGGATGCTGCCGGCGGAGGTCTGGAATTTTTAGCGCCCGCATGCGGCGGCGATGCATTGGGCGGAGAAAGCGAAACCGGCGGCGCGGCCGAAGTCTGTCCTCGCGCGCTGTCCTGCGACCAGACGCCCACAAAGATGAGGCTGAAAGCCAAAAGCATCACGCTTCTCATCCGCATCCTTCAAGCAGCTGTGGTTGGTGGATTGACGTGTGAAGGGTATCAGGACTCACATCGTCCTCAAAGCGCCGCAGCCCGGATTTCGTAGCCGGGAGTATGGTTCACAAAGCGTGACCGGCCCGCCGCGCACCAAGCCAGGCGCGGTCAAGTCAAAGAGGAATTTAACGCTTGCGCCCTAACTTGCGCTCGCCATGAGTGACCAGGTCGTCCACAGCGAGGTTCAACCGTTTTCGGC
This sequence comes from Bradyrhizobium sp. WSM4874, assembly GCF_055811835.1. Classification (NCBI taxonomy): domain Bacteria; kingdom Pseudomonadati; phylum Pseudomonadota; class Alphaproteobacteria; order Hyphomicrobiales; family Nitrobacteraceae; genus Bradyrhizobium; species Bradyrhizobium sp. WSM4874. The sequence continues at coordinate 230,208 of NZ_JBVVPR010000003.1, read as the reverse complement.
GCGTGCGGCGCTCCCTTGGCTGGTGAGCCTTGGCGTCTATGTCCTGCTGCTGATCCTTGGACCGCGGCTGCTCAATGATCCCGACAGCTATTCTCATATCGAGGTCGGGCGCTGGATCATCGCGCACGGCACGCTGCCGGCGAGCGACCCATTTTCCTTTTCGAGGTACGGCGCCCCCTGGATCACCTTCGAATGGCTCTCGGAGATCATCTACGCCGGAGCTTACGCGCTTGCCGGCTGGCAGGGCGTCCTCGTCGTCGCCGCCGCGGCGATAGCACTCGCCTTCGGCCTGTTCACGTTCTTCCTGCTGCGCGAGCTTTCGCCAATCCACACGCTGCTCATGGTGATCGCGGCCGTCATCCTGTTGGCGCCGCATATGCTGGCGCGGCCACACGTGCTGGTGCTGCCGTTGATGGTGACCTGGGCGGCTGCCCTGGTACGCTGCATGGATCGTGGTGGACCTCCGCCGTATTGGGCTCTTCCGCTGCTGGTCGTGTGGGCCAATCTGCACGGCAGTGTGGTGCTGGCGCTTGGACTGATCGGGCCAGCGGGGCTCGAGGCGCTGCTGCGCGAGAAGCGCAGCGAATGGCCACGCGTATTCCTGCGGTGGCTGCCATTCACGGCGCTTGCGGTCGCGGCGTCCTGCCTGACGCCCTACGGGCCGGAACCGCTGCTGATGCCGCTGACCACACTCGGCCTCGGCCCCGCGCTCGGTTGGATCGCGGAATGGCGGCCGCAGGATTTCAGCCACATAGGCTTCTTCGAGTTGCTGCTGCTGGTCGGCATCTTTGCGCTCTCGCGTGGCGTGACGCTGCCGGTCGTGCGGACCCTGGTCGTGATCGGCTTGCTGCATTTCGCGCTGGCCCAGATCCGCAATGCGGATCTGCTGGCCATGCTGGCGCCGCTTTATCTGGCGGCTCCACTGGGGGGGAAGTTCGGTGGACCGGTTGGGGAAGATGCCGCCGGCTCGTCGCGCGGCCTGAACCTGGTCGCGCTCGGTGTGTTGATCGTGGCGAGCGGGGCGACACTGGCCCGTGATATACGGCCGGCTCCAGCCATTACCCCTCAGGCTGCCATCGCTGAAGCCAAACTCGCCACGGCGGGACACGTGCTCAACGATTATTCCTTCGGCGGCTATTTGATCTTTGCCGGCATTCCCACCTTTATCGACGGTCGCGGTGAACTGTACGGCGGAGCGTTCATCAACCGCTACAATCGCGCCCTGGCGCTGCTCGATCTCGGCGACTTTCTCAAATTGCTCGACGAATACAACATCGGCGCGACGCTGCTCGCGCCGGGGACGCCCGCGATAGCGATGCTGGACCGGCTGCCCCAATGGCAGCGCGTCTACAGCGACGACGTGGCGGTCGTGCACAAGCGGCGGGACATGCCGCAAAGATAGATCAAGCGGTCCCGAAGGCGGCGTATTGGCCGCCGAGCGGCACGCCGCTCAGGGTCGCTTCGAGGCGCCGCGCCGGCCTTGTGTCCCAGGGCAGCAGCAGGAAGTGGCGCGCACCGATCTCGTGCAGGCCGCCGGAAGCCATCAATTTTCGGATTGTGCCGGCCCCGAGCAACACGGCGTCCCGGTCGAACTCACACCGCGCGACGGCAAGGCGCGTCAGCGGATTGTACGGATTGTGCTCGATGACGCAGACGAGTCCCCCGGGACGCGTCACGCGCCGCATCTCCGCGATGAATTGCGCCCATTCGGTTGGCACGACGTGGTGCATCACGCAGACGGCCGTGACCAGATCGAAGCTGGCATTGTCGAAAGGAAAGGTGCGGCCGTCAAACTCGCGGTAGTCGACCCTGCCGTTGTCAGCGCGTGCCTGCGCCAGGCTGGCCGAAGAAACGTCGATACCGCTCAAGCGGCCGACCATGCCGTGCAGCAGGGGATGAAGGCTGCCGACGCCGCAGCCGACGTCCAGCATATCCGGCCTCTCCGTGTCGAGCCGCTGCGCGATCAGATTGCCCAGGAGATCGGCCTTGGCGCGCATGAAGAAATGATGCGGCAAGCCGGAGAAGTCGATCGAGGATTGGACCACGTCACGGTAGTTGTCGTGATAACCGTCGAAGAGTTCGGTCATGCGCTGGGTCACTGGTTGACGGCGTGGATCGCGGGTGCGGCCGCCGCCTCGTTGCGGTCGAAGCCGGCGCGGGTCTGCACGACGTAGAGCGGGCGACGTTTCACCTCGGCGTGGATGCGGCCGACGTAAAGCCCCACGATACCCGTCATCAGCATGTTCATTCCACACAGCAGGGACACGACGACCATCGTCGAGGACCAGCCGGTGACGAGATGACTATCGTTGCTGAGCCACAACAGGATCACCCAACCGCCGTAGAGCAGTGCGAGTCCCGAGACCGTCAATCCGCACCAGATTGCGAGCCGCAAGGGCAGATCGGAAAAGCCGAGCGCGGCGTTCATCGCGAGCCGCACCATCTTGAACAGCGGATATTTGGTCTCGCCCGCTGCACGCTCGAGGCGGTGGAAGGTGACCTCGGCCTGCCGGAAGCCGAGCCATGCGATCATGCCGCGTACGAAGCGGTCCTGCTCCGGCATCTGCCGAAGCGCGTCGAGCACCTTGCGATCGATCAGGCGGAAGTCGCCGACATCGGCGGGGATGCCGACCGAGGACATCCTGCCGAGGAGCCGGTAGAACAGATGCGCAGTCGCGCGCTTGAATCGGCTTTCGCCGTCGCGCGACAGGCGGCGGGCGTGGACGATGTCGTTGCCTTCCTGCCATTTTGCGATCAATTGCTCGATCACTTCGGGCGGATCCTGCAAATCGGCATCCATGACAATGATCGCTTCACCTTGCGCGGCGTCCATGCCGGCGGTGATGGCGATCTGATGCCCGAAATTTCGCGACAGGCCGATATAGCGAAAGCGCGGGTCGCGCGTGGCGAGCGCCTGTAGCACGATCGAACTGGAATCGCTGCTGCCGTCGTCGACGAAGATCGCCTCTGCCGGCCCGTCGAGCTGGGACAAGACCAGGTCGAGCCTGCGCAGCAGCACCGGCAGCACGGCTTCCTCGTTGAACACGGGGATGACGAGGCTGTAGCGGATCGACTGGAAATTGGCCGCCATGCGAGAGAGTCCAACTCGTTGCAGGAGCGGAAGTCTATGCCGGCGGTGGTTAAGGTCGCCTTGCCACAACCATTAAGGATATGGGGGACCGGGGGTGGCTTCCATTGAGTCGGCGCGGATGGTGATGCCCGATTAACCACGCTGGGCAGCCGCGGCTTTGGCCCAGGACTTGCGACTTAGGACTTACGGCGTATCTTGTAGAGAACAAATCGCTCCGAGGTGTCCAGCGCTTCGAGCAGATCCGGCAGCGGGTTTGCGACCCGCGGCCCGAGGACGTAGAGATAGTCGTAATCCTGGTGCCAAGTGCGGACGAACGGCGGAACGCCAGCCGGCGACCGGCTTGCCGCAATCGCGGTCAGCACGCCCAGCGGCACCGGCCCCCCGTAGGGAATGGCAAGACGGCGCACATCCTCGCGGGCCCGCACGGGCTGCTTGCCCGCTTCCGTGAATAGATTGGGCACGAACGCGTTGGCATAGTGCACGGCGAGCGTAGGCGCATAATACATCGGATAAGAGGTGAGGTCGGCGAAGGGCGGGTCTCCATTGTCGTCCGTGCTGGCGACGAGAATGCGCGAGCCGCGATCGATCTTGTGGAACGACGCGACGATGGCCGCATAGTCGGTGCGGTAAGGCAACCACACCGCGAGCACGACGGCGAGATTGATCAGTATGACGCCACTGATCGCGGCGAGCGCTGCCATTCTCCATGTCCGGCTGGGCAGCGTCAGCGAGCAGAAGGCCGGCAGGATCAGAGCCGCAGCGGGGATCACGCGAAGGTCGACGAACGAGGTTCCGAACAGCTTCGAGGGAATGACGACGTAGAGCAACGCGAAGCCGATCGCGAGCCAGATCCCGGCTGCTTCGAGCTTGAGGACGCCGCGTCTTGCGGTGAAAAACAGCGCGATCATCAACGCCAGCCCGGTCGCCGCCGCGACCGTCAGATTGTAACCGTTCATGATGCGCAACGGCCAGATCGGCTTGAATTCGAGGAACCAGCTCGTTCCTTCGCTTCCGATCGATCCCGCGGTCATGCGCATAATCCCAAACAGGGCAAGCGCCGGTATGGCCAACGCGCCGAGCCGCGCGGCGGCGACCCCGTACGAAATTCGCCCATGGCGGATGCGCGAGAGCTCGTAGAGCCCGAGCGTCGCGCCATAGATGCCGAGGGAGAAGAAATGCGCCGTAAACAGCGCAGCGACGAACACCATGTTGACGACGAAACGCAGTGGCCATGGGCGTTCCGCGAGCGTCAGATAGATGGCGATGCCGCAGAGAGCGAGGCCCAGTCCGAACTCGAAATTCACAAAGCCCCAGCTGAACGGCAGACAGTAAAGGAAAGCGAGCGCCGCAAAGCCGGCGAGATGGACCCGTCCCTTCCGGGCCCATTCGAGCAAAAGCGCGCCCCCGACGATTAGCAATTGGCTCAGGAGCAGAAACAGCCGTGTGGCGCTCTCGACGCTGATCAGCCGTGCCATCTGCGGGACCAGCAGATCCATTCCAAGGTTGGGATAGAATGCCCAGGCCACTTCGTAATGCGGATTGGCGTTGGGGGTGCCGTTCTCGCTCAGAATATACATCCGGGCGAGGTGATTGGGATAGTCGACCATCGCGGGGATAGGCGTCAGCAGCACCGGAAGAAACGACACGGCCGCCAGCACGGCAAGAACGGTGATCGCCACCGACCGGTCCGAGCCAAGACGAGCCCGGATTGTCGAGGTCGGCTTGTCGGAAGGAATCATGTCATCGGGCCGCTGCAGTTTGAGCTTACGCTCTACGATGGCGCAGCCGCACGACACAACGCCATAATGCGAACTTCGCGAGAATCAAACAGGGGTCGCCGCCGCATCGGAAAGAGGAGCCCGTCACCCGGCGCGTTGCACGCGGACTCGTGCTGACGAGATTGCGGCCTGCCTATGCCGGCTACTTCACCGCCGCGCTGATCGAGTTGAATTTGCCGCTCAGGAGTGCGCTGCCCGTATTGTTCACGGCCGCGATGATCGCAAACGCGATCCCGGTGGCAATCAGACAATACTCGATGGCAGTGGCACCATTTTCATCGGCAAGAAATGACTTGAGCAAAGTCATCGTCAACTCCTGTTCATCCGTCCAACTTAGGCTGGTGCCGTTTTCGGAATGGTAAATTGATTCACTAATTTTCGTGGGCGCGTCAAAACGCAGGTGGATGGTCCTCACCTGCCGTTTGATATGGTGTCATCGATTGACTTAAGGTTTCGTCACCCAATTCGGACGCATTTGGCGATGTCGTCATCGCGTCTCAGGACGAGATCTGGCGTTCCGGCGCGGCCTTGCCGGGGCGTTTCAGCACTGCTGCCAGGCGTCCGACCAGATAGCTCATCGCCCACGGCTGCGCCCGCGCGGAGCGGCCGGCGGGGCTTTCTTCCTCGGCCGCGTCGTTGACGATGCCGATGTAGTTTTTTCTGGCGTCCTGCTGCTGCACGAGGCTGTGAATCCCGAGTCTAATCAGGGGCGAGCATGCTGCGCTGAGCGGGTACCGGCGGTTAATTTTGTCTTCCGTAGGATTACGTGCCGCCGCCGGCCGCAGGTGGACGCTGAAAGCGCGGGCTTGGCTTAACGGATTGTTGAGCCTGTTCTCGAGCGGGGCGCCGGGCTCACTTGCGCCGACCGTCCGCATTCAGCGCCCGTAACACCGCGATGCGGGCGAACATCATCCAGCCGCCGCCGGTCTCGGCTGCGTTGATCAGGGTTTCGATCGCGATCTGCCAGTGGCTCGCGTGCTGCGTATCCTCGGGCAGTCGCATGATGTGATCGGCAGCTTCTTGCAGCGTCCGCAGCTTGCGCCCGCCACTTAACGAAATGGGTTCGTCGAACGCGGTCGACCAGGGCATGTCAGGTCGGCCGATCGGCGAGGGGAGGCATCACGGCGTAGCCGCTGGTGCGATGCTGCTAGCCGGCCTTCTTCGCCCGCGCCTGCGCGCGCACCGGCTTGTCGGCCTTTTTGGGAGCGGCTTTCGCAGCAACGTCCTTGCCGCCCTTGCCGGCAATCGGCAGCAGCATCTCGCGCTGGCCTTCGACGCGCTTCTTCGCCTTCTTGCCCTTGACCGTGTCCTTGGTCGCATCCCTGGCCACCTTCGCCGCGGGGCCTGCGTCCTTCTCGTTCGCGATGCTCTTCTTCAGCGCGTCCATGAGGTTGATGACGTTGCCGCCGGTCTTGGGCGCGGCTTTCGCGGTGATGGGCGCGCCGCTGCGCTTCTTGTTGATGAGGTCGATCAGCGCGGTCTCGTAATGGTCCTCGAACAGCTCGGGCTCGAACGCGCCGGACTTCTTCTCGACGATGTGCTTTGCAAGGTCGAGCATGTCCTTGGTCAGCTTCACGTCCTGGATGTCGTCGAAATAGTCCTTCTCGCCGCGCACCTCATAGGGGTAGCGCAGCAGCGTCCCCATCAGGCCGCTCCCGAGCGACTCCAGCGCGATGATGTGCTCGCGGTTGGTCAGCACCACGCGGCCGATCGCGACCTTGTCCATGCTCCGGATCGTCTCGCGGATCACCGCAAAGGCGTCGTGGCCGACCTTGCCATCGGGCACGAGATAATAGGGGCGGATCAGATAGCGACTGTCGATGTCGGTCTTCGGTACGAACTCGTCGATCTCGATCGTGTGGGTGGACTCCAGCGCGATGTCGTCGAGCTCGTCCTTGGTGACCTCGATATAGGTGTCTGTGTCGACCTTGTAGCCCTTGACGATGTCCTCCGAGGTCACCTCGTCACCGGTCTCGGCGTCGACCTTGAGGTACTTGATCCGGTGCCCGGTCTTGCGGTTGATCTGGTTGAACGAGACCTTCTCGGTATCCGAAGTGGCCGGATAGAGCGCGACCGGGCAGGTCACGAGCGACAAACGCAGAAAACCCTTCCAATTGGCGCGGGGGGCCATGGGCTACTCCAAACGCAACGGGGACAGAACACGAAGATACCATCGGGGAACAACGAATCATAGCAAGGCGGTTCGCTGAATCTTGCAACTGCGTTAACCGGCCGCCCGGCGCGCGGTTGCAGCCTGATCCGGCCGCAAAGGCCGGAACATCATATCCCATCATGCGTTGCCACGGGACATTCCGCCGCGAGGAGTCGCGGCCATCCGACGCGACGCCCAGAAATTGAGGTCACCATGGCAACCACGCGAGACCAACGTCAGATCGTGGAAACTCCAACCGAGGCGCGCCAGGGCGAGCCCGGGCCGTCGGTGGCGGCGCTGCTCGCCATATCCACCGGGCTCGCGATCCTGATCCTCGCCGTCATCTGGTTCGTGTTCTTCCGGACCTGATCGGCAGATCGACCGGACGGTTCGCACCTTCCGACTCGCCGCGTAACGCGGCACATTGCGCCCGCCATGCCGCCGGTTCGTCCGATGGCCTGGCGGGCGCAGTGCGTTGACCGCGAACAGGTCGGATATGACCAAAAAGTAACGCGGCCGGTTCCCCGTGTTCATATTCAGTTCACGCCGGAATTGCTCATCTGTGCGGGTGTTCATGCGGCCTAATCCTGGAGAGAAGCGTGCGCCTGCTCGTCGTTGAGGACGACCCCGATCTCAATCGCCAGCTTACCAAGGCGCTGACCGACGCCGGATATGTCGTCGATCGCGCCTTCGACGGGGAGGAGGGGCATTATCTCGGTGACAACGAGCCCTACGACGCCGTGGTGCTCGACATCGGCCTGCCGAAGAAGGACGGCATCTCGGTGCTGGAAGCCTGGCGGCGCAACGGCCGCACCATGCCGGTGCTGATCCTCACCGCGCGCGACCGCTGGAGCGACAAGGTCCAGGGCTTCGATGCCGGCGCCGACGATTATGTCGCAAAGCCGTTCCACCTGGAGGAGGTGCTGGCGCGCATCCGCGCGCTGCTGCGCCGCTCCACCGGCCATGCCCAGAGCGAGCTGAGCTGCGGCCCCGTCACGCTCGACACCAGGACCGGACGGGTCAGCGTATCAGGCAATCCCATCAAGATGACCTCGCACGAATATCGGCTTCTCGCCTACCTGATGCACCATTCGGGCCGCGTCGTGTCCCGCACCGAGCTGGTCGAGCATCTCTACGACCAGGACTTCGATCGCGACTCCAACACCATCGAGGTCTTCGTCGGCCGCATCCGCAAGAAGCTCGACGTCGACATCATCCAGACCGTCCGTGGCCTCGGCTATCTCCTGACCCCGCCGGCCCCTGGCGCTTGAAGCGCGGTGTCTCGAACTATCTTGTCTGGACGTATCTTGGCTTGACGGGCGGCCCGGCAGAGGCCTTGTTCGGGTCATGAGTTCCGACGCCATGCCACCCCGCGCCTCCGGGATCATTCCGATGCCCGCCAGCTCGCTCGCGAACCGCCTGTTCCTGTCGGCGACCGCGTGGCTCGTGGTGATCCTGGCCATCACCGGCGTGGTGCTGTCGTCGGTCTACAAGAACGCCACCGAGCGCGCCTTCGACCGCCGGCTCAATCTCTATCTCCGCACGTTGATAGCGGAGGTCGCCACCCCCGACGAGCCGCCGGACCGCCAGTTCCAGTCGCTCGGCGAGCCTCTGTTCGAGCTGCCGTTGTCCGGCTGGTATTGGCAGATCACGCGGACCGACACCGAAAAGCCGGAGGTGCGGTCCTCGCGCTCGCTTTGGGACAAGAAGCTGCCGAAGCTGGAAGAGCAGGGCACCGAGCTCACCGCCGCCGGCATCCGGATCGCTTATGTCGACGGTCCCGAGGGACAGAACCTGCGGATGGTGGAGCGGCCGGTCGATCTTGGCGCGGACGGCAAATTTCTCGTCAGTGTCGCCGGCGACGATACCGAGATTTTCGACGAGACGCGCAGTTTCGATTACTACCTCGGCGGCACCTTCACCGCACTCGGCATCGTGCTGCTGCTGACCACCGTGTTCCAGGTCCGCTTCGGCCTCGCGCCGCTCAAGCGCATCTCCGAATCCATCGCCGACATCCGGTCCGGGCGGGCGGAGCGGCTCGAGGGCGAGTTCCCGGTCGAGATCGCGCCGCTGGCGCGCGAGACCAACGCGCTGATCGACGCCAATCGCGAGATCGTCGAGCGCGCCCGCACCCATGTCGGAAATCTCGCCCACGCCATCAAGACGCCGCTCTCGGTCATCGTGAACGAGGCCGGCGCGCATGCCACCGATCCGTTCGCGGCAAAGGTGATGGAGCAGGCCGACGTGATGCGCGACCAGGTCGCCCATCATCTCGAGCGCGCGCGCATCGCGGCGCGGGTCTCGGTCGTCGCGACGGTGACGGAGGTTGCACCGGCCATCGAGGCACTGCGGCGGACCATGGAGAAGATCCACCGCGGCCGCGGCATCGTGGTCGAGGCCGAGGCCGATCCGTCGGCGAAATTTCGCGGCGAGCGGCAGGATCTGGAGGAGATGGTCGGCAATCTCGTCGACAACGCCTGCAAATGGGCGGCCTCGCGGGTCTTCATCGAAGTTCTAGTGGAAGCGCCCCATCAGACGAGCGCCGGTCCGCGGCTGCATATCGTCGTCGACGACGACGGCCGCGGCCTGTCGGAGGCCGAGCGCGCGCAGGTCTCACGGCGCGGCCAGCGGCTCGACGAGTCCAAGCCGGGATCTGGGCTTGGGCTGTCGATCGTGACCGAGCTCGCTGCGCTCTACGGCGGCAGCCTCTCACTTGGCCGCGCGCCGACCGGGGGGCTGCGGGCGGAGCTGGTCCTCCCCGGAATATAATGCCTTGTTCCGACATGACTATTTGGCCTGCGGCACGTCGATCCGGACGAAACCCGGGGTATTCGGAGCGACTTCCTAAACGGCTTCTTAAGTGGGCCCACCTATGATCGGGCAGGACGGATCCCACGTCCGCCATTTTACCGTTCATTACCCGGGCGCATGAGCCAGACATCGATCGAGCGGCTGAGGGAATATCTCGCGCAGCTCCCGCCGCAGGCGCAGGCGCTGCTGATGCGGGAGTTCGAGCGCGCGCTCGAGCGTGGCCAGGACACGGCCGTGGCAACGCTCGTGCTCGACCAACTGCGCAAGATCGTCCGCAAGACGGAAGCCGACGCGGCCCCACCGCCGCGTACGGACGATCTGTCGCGGCTACTGTTCCAGGTGCTGGAACCATTCCTGGTCGAAGCGGGCGCCCCGATCCGGGCCGGGCAGATCCGCCGCTCTTCGCTGGCTCCGATCTGGCAATGGCTCGGCCGCGACGGTGCTCCGGCCAAGCTGAGCGAATTCGAGGTGGCGCTAGCGCGCATGCCGGCCGACAGTGCAGGGCAGGTCGAAGCGCTGGCCTCGAAGCTCCAGGCGGTCGCCGCGGATGCCATCTTCGAGCTAACGGGGCCGGGCGGGGGTGACAAATCGCGTGCGCTCGCCCGCGTCGGTCCGCCCAACGTGATCGAGGATCTCTATTCGACCGGGGCGGTGCTCGCGGTCCGCGACGCCATCGCCGCCTTGAACGAGAAGCTGCCGCGCTCTTTGCGCGCCTTCAGCGATGCCCAGATCGCCTCAGTGACTGCCGCGCTCAACATTCCCGTCCTCCAGACGCCGCAGATGCTGCCCTTCGCGCTCTCCATCGTCACGCAGCGGATGACCGCGCCATGGCAGATCATCCGCCTCGCCATCAAGATTGCCGCGTCCGACGACGAGATCCGTGTCGCGGCAACGCCCTATGGCGTCGCCGTCACGATGGCGCTGCATGATCTGTCCTGCGTGGCCGCCATCCTGCGCATGGACATCAAGCGCGGCCATTTCGACAATGTCGCCGGCAATCTCAAGACGCTGCACGACGGCGTCCGAGGCCTGCGTACCGAGCTCGACCTGCGCAACGATTCCGCCTGGGGCAAGCAGTTGACCTCGATCCGGGCCGACATCTCCAACGCGCTGCAATCCGAGATCGACAGTGTGCCCGGCCGCGTCCGCCGCATCCTGCGCCAGCGCGCCGAGAAGGACATTCCGCCGGGCGCGCGGATCGACAGCACCGAGGTCGAGGAAGCCGTGGCACTGATCGATTTCGTCGCGACCTGTCGCAATTATGCGAGCGAGCTTGCGATCAACGAGGTGACGCTGCGCACCTATTCCGACCTCCAGCAATATGTCGAGCGTTCGACCGAGCAGCTGGTGCAGTCGCTGCGTGGCGCCGATCACAAGGTCCGCACCTATCGGCAGCAGCAGGTGCAGGCCGCGATCCGCTTCTGCCAGGTGCTGTTCGGCGATGATTATGCCTCGCTGATGAGCCGCGCCGCGGAGAACGCGGCCACGGGCGAGCGCAAATCGTCGCGCGCGAGCTGATCCAGGCACATATTTTGTGATCACAATTTCAGGTTGACGGTGTCGGTGGCCGGCCCTACGGTCGCCGTGCAAATTCTTGATATTTCTATCTGTGGGCGCATGAAATCCGTTATCAGTTCCATCGAAATCGAGAATCGCGTCGTCGTTGCCAAATATCAAAGGCTGATGGTCGGCGCGAAGGTGGTGCTGGTCGAGAAGGCAAGCGGTCGCCAGTTTCCTGAGACCGTCACCAGGGTAGCATCGCCCGTTCCCGTCGGGGCGTTGCGCATCAGATTGCCCGATGCAATCGAGCCGGGAACATACTTCCTGAAGGCCTTCAACGGGCATGGCGAGGACGCCGCTCAAAGTGCGGACTTCGAGATCGGCTAAGTCGTTGGATTTTCACCATTTCGGGACTGTGCGCGGTCGCGCCGAATTGACAATTGTCAATTGCCGCATCATCCGGCCGTGGTGTAAAGCCACCTGTGGGCGCGGCTTGCGCGCCGCCGGAAGCTTGCCAGATGACGCTATGGTTCGTGTTCGCGCTGATGACGGTCGCGGCGATCTTCGCCGTGCTTTTGCCGCTCGGCCGTAGCGGACGCGCGCAAAATCAGGGCAGCGAGGTCGCGGTCTACAAGGACCAACTCGCCGAGATCGAGCGTGATCTTGCCGCAGGGCTGATCGCAGCGCCCGAAGCCGAGGCCGCGCGCGTCGAGGTCAGCCGCAGGTTGCTCGCCGCGGCCGGCAGCGAGCAAGCAACGGCGCCGAAATCCAGCGTCAAATGGCGCCGAGCGGCGGCCGTGCTGGCGCTCGCCGGCCTGCCGCTGGTTGCGATTGGTGTCTATGTGCCGCTCGGCTCGCCCAGGCTTCAGGACTTTCCGCTGGCGCAGCGGGAGCGCGGATCCGGGTCCGGCATGGCGCAGTCGCTCGAGAATCTGGTCGTGCAGGTCGAGCAACATCTGGAAAAGAATCCGACCGACGGCCGCGGCTGGAACGTGATCGCGCCCGTGCTGGAACGGCTTGGTCGCTTCGACGACGCGGTGCGCGCCTATCGCAACTCGCTCACCTATAATGGCGAGAGCGCGGAGCGCCGGTCCGATCTCGGCGAAGCGATGTCGGCCGCCGCCGGCGGCGTCGTGACCGCCGAAGCCAAGGCCGAGTTCGAGCGCGCGCACGCGCTCAGCGCCGACGACCCCAAGGCGAATTATTTTCTCGGTCTCGCCGCCGAGCAGGACGGCCGCAAGGACGATGCCGCCAATATCTGGCGCGCGCTGCTGGCGAAAGCGCCGGCGGATGCGCCCTGGCGCCCTCTGGTGCAGACCTCGCTCGCGCGGGTCGGCGGCGGTGGCGCTACGATGCCGGCGCTGTCGGATGAGACGCTCGCAGCTTCCAAGGACATGAAAGAGGGCGATCGCAACGCGATGGTTCGCGGCATGGTCGAACGGCTCGCCACGCGCCTCAAGCAGAACGGCGACGACGTCGAGGGTTGGCTGCGCCTGGTGCGCGCCTATCTCGTGATGGGTGATCGCGACAAGGCGGTGGGGGCATCGACCGATGCCCGCCAGGCGGTTGCCAATGATGCAGCGCGGTTGCGCCAGCTCGATGAAGGCCTCAAGACACTCGGGCTCGACGGATGACGACGTCAGGACGAGACGGGCAGGGAATGGATACGCCATGACGCGCAAGCAGCGACGTATGACCATCATCGGCGGCTCGCTTGCCGTGCTCGCGCTCGCGGCCGCGCTGGTGCTCAACGCCCTGCGCGACTCCATCGTGTTTTTCTCGACGCCGACCATGGTCGCCGAGAAGCACGTCGCGCCCGGCAAGCGGTTTCGCCTCGGCGGCCTGGTGCAGCCCGGCTCGCTCCAGCGCGGCGCCAATCTCGTAGTGACCTTCGAAGTCGCCGACGGCGGCGCAAAGCTTCCAGTCGCCTTCAAGGGCATTTTGCCTGATCTGTTCCGGGAAGGGCAGGGCGTCGTCGCCGAGGGCGCGCTCGACGCCGATGGCGTGTTCAAGGCCGACACCGTGCTCGCCAAGCACGACGAAACCTACATGCCCAAGGACGTCGCGGATGCCCTGAAGAAGCAGGGGCACTGGAAGGATGACTACGGCGCCAAGGCTTCAGATGGCGTCAAGCCCGCGGCTACGACCGCACAGGGCAATCCGCAGGGAGCAGTTCGGTGATCGCGGAATCGGGACATTATGCGCTGGTGCTGGCGCTCGGACTGGCATTGATTCAGTCCATCGTGCCCCTGATCGGGGCGCGGCTGCGCGATGACGCGCTGATGAATGTGGCGCGCTCCACTGCGCTGGCGCAGCTCCTGTTCGTCGGTGCGTCGTTCATCGCGCTAGTGATGCTGCACGTAGCTTCGGATTTCTCGGTTGCCAACGTCTACGAGAATTCCCATTCCACGAAGCCGCTGCTCTACAAGATCACCGGCGTGTGGGGAAACCATGAAGGCTCGATGCTCTTGTGGGTGTCGATCCTCGCGCTGTTCGGCGGATTGGTCGCGGCCTTCGGCAACAATCTGCCGCTGTCGCTGCGCGCGCATGTGCTGGCCGTACAGGCGTGGATCGCCAGCGCCTTCTATCTCTTCATCCTGGTGACCTCCAACCCGTTCCTGCGCATCGCAAACCCGCCGATCGAGGGACGCGATCTCAATCCGGTGCTTCAGGACATCGGTCTCGCCGTGCATCCGCCAATGCTTTATCTCGGCTATGTCGGCTTCTCGATCTCGTTCTCCTTCGCGATCGCGGCGCTGCTGGAGGGGCGGATCGACGCCGCCTGGGCGCGCTGGGTGCGGCCGTGGACGCTGGTCGCCTGGATCTTCCTGACCCTCGGTATCGCCATGGGCTCGTACTGGGCCTATTACGAACTGGGTTGGGGTGGCTGGTGGTTCTGGGACCCGGTCGAGAACGCCTCGCTGATGCCGTGGCTTGCCGGCACCGCGCTGCTGCATTCGGCTCTGGTGATGGAGAAGCGCAACGCGCTGAAGGTCTGGACCATCCTCTTGTCGATCCTGACCTTCTCGCTATCGCTGCTCGGCACCTTCCTGGTGCGCTCGGGGGTCATCACCTCGGTGCATGCCTTCGCGACCGATCCAACCCGCGGCGTGTTCATTCTCCTGATTCTTTGCCTGTTCATCGGGGGCAGCCTGTCACTGTTCGCGGGCCGCGCGACGTCGTTGAAGCAGGGCGGCCTGTTTGCGCCGATCTCGCGCGAGGGTGCGCTGGTGCTGAACAATTTGCTGCTCACGGTCGCCTGCGCGGTGGTGCTGTTCGGCACGCTCTATCCGCTGGCGATGGAGATGCTCGCCGATTTCAAGATGTCGGTCGGCGCGCCGTTCTACAACCTCACCTTCGCTCCGCTGTTCACGCTGTTGCTGCTCGCCGTACCGTTCGGGCCGATGCTGGCATGGAAACGCGGCGATCTGCTCGGCGTCACCCAGCGTCTGCTCGCGGCAGGCGTTGCCGGGCTTGTCGCCGCCGCCATGGTCTGGGGCTGGGTGCTCGGTGGGAGCGCGCTGGCGCCGCTCGCGATCGGGCTTGGCGTCTTCGTCATCGCCGGTGCCGTCACTGATATCGTCGAGCGGACCGGCCTCGTGCGGTTACCTTTCGCAACGGCACTGCACCGCGCCCGCGGCCTGCCGCGCTCGGCCTGGGGCTCCGCTTTTGCGCATGCCGGCCTCGGCGTCGCGCTGATCGGAATCGTCTGCGAGACCACCTGGAACAGCGAATATATCGCGACCATGAAACAAAACGACGTCGCCCATGTCGCCGGTTACGACGTGAAGCTCGAGGGCTTGTTCCAGCGTCAAGGGCCGAACTTCCACGAAATGATCGCCGAATTCAACGTCAGCAGTGACGGCGAGAAGCTCAGCGTGATGACGCCGTCAAAGCGTAGCTTCACCACCCGGGGCTCCTCGACCACGGAGGCCGCGCTGCTGACGCGCGGCGCCAGCCAGCTCTACATCTCACTCGGCGACGCCACTGCCGAGGGCGCCATTGCCGTGCGCATCTATCACAAGCCGCTGGTGCTGCTGATCTGGTGGGGACCTGTGCTGATGGCGTTCGGCGGCGTGCTGTCGCTGTCGGATCGGCGCCTGCGGGTGGGTGCGCCGAAGCCGGCGCGGGCCAAGCAGCGCCTGCAGCCGGCGGAGTGAACCGATGCGCCGGATGATGGCCGCGTTCGTCGCGCTGATGCTGCTGGCCTTGCCTGCGGCGCATGCCGTGCAGCCTGACGAGATCATGTCGGACCCTGCGAAGGAGTCGCGTGCACGCGACTTGTCGCGCGAGCTGCGCTGCATGGTCTGCCAGAACCAGTCGATCGACGATTCCGATGCGCCGCTCGCGCGCGATTTGCGGCTCCTGGTGCGCGAGCGTATCGCGGCCGGCGACAGCAATTCGCAAGTGCTCGATTTCCTGGTCGCGCGCTACGGCGAGTTCGTGCTGCTCAAGCCGCGCTTCGAGCGCCAGAACGTGCTGCTGTGGCTGCTCGCGCCGCTGCTGCTGATTGGCGGTGGCTTGGCGCTGTGGCTGCAAATCCGCCGGCGCTCGCGAAATGGTGCAGATGTCCCAGCTCCGCCGCTCACGCCCGAGGAAGAGGCGCGTCTCGCCGCATTGATGTCGGACGAGGCCACATCGCGTTAGCTACGTCGCTGCATCAAAGCTGGCGCTGCGCGGGCATCCCTGGAACTTCGTTAAGTTCCTGCAGGTTCGCGATTTTCGGCCGCGATAAACTGCCGCAGCCGCACACGCGTTCATTACAAAAGTTTAACCCCGCCGCCAGCGCACGGTAAGGCGGCAGCCCCCATCTTCAGGTCCGTAAGGTGCCGCCGTCAGGTACCAAATGGATTTCAAGGCCCTGGAGATCTCTGCATGACCGACCGTTCCGACCTCTCGAACCTTCCGTCCTACCGGCAGCCCCGCCGGTCCGTTTTCTCGGCCCGCAAGATCGCGCTGATGGCCTCGGTCGTCGCCGGCCTCGGCGCCGCCGTCTACGGCTTCGGCACGTCGACCTCGCCGGCCGACCTGTTCTCGAGCCCGGCGCATGCACAGGTCAACAACGAGGTCCGCAAGGTCGAACGTCCCGTCGGTTTCGCCGATGTGGTCGAGCGCGTGAAGCCCTCGGTGATTTCGGTGAAGGTCAACATGAAGGAGAAGACCGCGAGCAACGATGACGGCGATGACGCGCAGTCGCCGTTCCAGCCGGGCTCGCCGATGGAGCGGTTCTTCCGCCGTTTCGGCGGTCCGGATGGCATGCCGGGCCTGAAGGGTGGTGGCGGTCGTGGCCGCGTCGTGCAGGGCCAGGGCTCCGGCTTCTTCATCTCGGCTGATGGCTTTGCCGTGACCAACAACCACGTGGTCGACGGCGCCGACAAGGTCGAAGTCACCACCGACGACGGCAAGACCTACACCGCCAAGGTGATCGGCACCGACCAGCGCACCGACCTCGCCCTGATCAAGGTCGAGGGCAGCTCGAACTTCCCGTTCGCGAAGCTTGCCGACGGCAAGCCGCGGATCGGCGACTGGGTGCTCGCGGTCGGCAACCCGTTCGGCCTCGGCGGCACCGTGACTGCCGGCATCGTTTCGGCCAGCGGCCGCGACATCGGCAACGGCCCCTATGACGATTTCATCCAGATCGACGCGCCCGTGAACAAGGGCAATTCCGGCGGTCCCGCTTTCGACACCAACGGTGAGGTGATGGGCGTCAACACCGCGATCTACTCGCCTTCCGGCGGCAGCGTCGGCATCGCGTTCTCGATTCCCGCGAGCACCGTGAAGAGCGTGGTGGCGCAGCTCAAGGACAAGGGCTCGGTCAGCCGCGGCTGGATCGGCGTGCAGATTCAGCCGGTGACATCCGACATCGCCGACAGCCTCGGCATGAAGAAGGCCGAAGGTGCGCTGGTTGCAGAGCCGCAGGCGAATGGTCCGGCGGCCAAGGCCGGCATCGAGTCCGGTGACGTGATCACGTCGGTCAACGGCGAACCGGTCAAGGACGCACGCGAGCTCGCCCGTACCATTGGCGGCCTGGCGCCCGGCGCGACCGTGAAGCTCAACGTGCTGCACAAGGGCCAGGACAAGGTCGTGAACCTTACTCTCGGCCAGCTGCCGAACACGATCGAGGCCAAGGCCGACATCGACAAGGACAGCGGCAAGGGTGCGAGCCGCGGCACCGACGTGCCCAAGCTCGGCATGACCGTCGCGCCCGCCGATTCCGTGGCCGGCGCCGGCAAGGAAGGCGTCGTGATCACCGAAGTCGATCCGAAGAGCGCGGCTGCCGAACGCGGCTTCAAGGAAGGTGACGTGATTCTCGAAGTCGGCGGCAAGAGCGTAAGCACCGCCGGCGAAGTCCGCGACGCCATCAACACGGCGCGGACCGACAACAAGAACAGCGTCCTGATGCGGGTGAAGAGCGGCGGCCAGTCGCGCTTCGTCGCCGTGCCCATCGCAAAGGGTTAACCAAGGGCTGACCCAAGGGCTCGGCCTCAGGAGGCCTCCGAGATGAAGGGTGTCGCCGGCATCAGTCGCCCCCGCCGACGGCGCCCTTCGGGGGAGCAGCGCAACGTTTGCTTCCCCTGTCTACCTTCCGGTGGAATACGCCCCCCTCCGTCGGAAGGCCTAGGGCGGTGAAGTCCCCCCAGCTTCACCGCCCGCCTTTTTCTCGATGCCAGAGTCTCTCACTCGGCTTGCATGCGATTGCCGCTCGCGCCATGTTTAGAGAAGGTTCACTCCCTTGACCGTTGCCGAACGCACGATGCGCCTCCTCATCATCGAAGACGACCGCGAATCCGCCGACTACCTCGTGAAGGCGTTTCGCGAGGTCGGGCACATTGCCGACCACGCCGCGGACGGTGAGGAAGGCCTCGCCATGGCCGAGAACGGCGATTACGACGTGCTGGTGGTCGACCGCATGCTGCCCAAGCGCGACGGCCTGTCGGTGATCGGCGCGCTCCGCGACAAGGACGATTCGACGCCGGTGCTAATTCTCTCCGCGCTCGGCCAGGTCGACGACCGCATCAAGGGCCTGCGCGCCGGCGGCGACGACTATCTGCCAAAACCCTATTCCTTCGCCGAGCTGTTGGCCCGGGTCGAAGTGCTGTCGCGCCGTCGCGGCGGTCCGGCCGAGGACACGCTGTACCGCGTCGGCGATCTCGAACTCGACCGGCTCTCCCACCGCGTTGCGCGCGGCAAGGACGAGTTGACGCTGCAGCCGCGCGAATTCCGCCTGCTCGAATATTTGATGAAGCATGCGGGCCAGGTGGTGACCCGGACCATGCTGCTGGAGAACGTCTGGGACTATCATTTCGATCCGCAGACCAACGTGATCGACGTGCACATTTCGCGGCTGCGCTCCAAGATCGACAAGGGTTTTGAGCGGCCGCTGCTGCACACCATTCGCGGCGCGGGATATATGATCCGTGACGGCATTCGGTAAACTCGTCCGCACCACGGCATTCCGGCTGACGCTGGTCTATCTGCTGTTGTTCGCGATGTTCGCGGCCTCGCTGCTGGCCTATTTCGCCTGGAATACGCGGCGGCTGATCACCGAGGAAATCACGCAGACGGTCAATGCCGAGACGTCGGAGATCAACGAGATCTACGGCCGCCGCGGCTTGCGTGCTCTCGTGCTCGCGATCGAGTACCGGGCGTTGCGGCCGGGCGCCAACCTCTATCTGGTGACGACGCCGACGGGCCAGTCGATCGCCGGCAATGTCGGCTCGCTGGCGCCCGGCGTGATGGCGACGCGCGGCTGGTCCGAGACCGCCTACCGGCGGATCGAGGATGCCGATGATCGAGACCATCTTGCGCTCGTTCGCGTCACCGAATTGGAAAACGGCTTCCGGCTTCTGATCGGACGCGATCTGGCCGAGCGGCGACGGCTGTTCGGCATCGTGGCGAAGGCCGCGCAATGGTCGATCCTGATCGTCGTGGTGCTCGGCCTGGGCGGCGGCATCTTCGTGGCGCGCAGGGTGCTCAGGCGCATCGATGCGATGAGTGGCACGGCCCATCGCATCATGACCGGCGATCTCAGCGAACGCCTGCCGGTGGGGCGTAGCGGCGACGAGCTCGACCGCCTCGCCGAAAATCTCAACGCCATGCTGGAGCGTATCGAAGCGTTGATGGCGGGATTGAAGGAGGTCTCCGACAATATCGCCCATGACCTCAAGACGCCGCTGACGCGCTTGCGTAACCGCGCCGAGGAGGCGCTGGCGAAATCGGGCGGCGAGGGAGATTACCGCGCCGCGCTGGAACGGACCATCGAGGAATCCGACGGGCTGATCCGCACCTTCAACGCGCTTCTGATGATCGCGCGCGCCGAGTCAGGGCAGGCGCGCGGCAACATGGATGATTTCGACGCCGCCGACGTCGCCAACGGTATTCACGAGCTCTACGAGCCGCTGGCTGAAGACGACGGCATGACCTTGAAGGTCAGGTGCGAGCCGACGCCGGTTCACGCCAACCGCGAATTGATCAGCCAGGCTCTCGCCAATCTTGTCGAGAATGCGATCAAATACGGCAAGCCGGCCGCGCAGCCGGCGGGAACTGTGGTCAGCATGGAGGGCAGGCAGATCACGATCGAATCGAGGCGCGAGGGCGAGCAGGTGCTTCTCAGCGTCACCGATCGCGGTCCCGGCATCCCCGAAGCCGACCGCAAGCATGTGGTGGAACGATTTGTGCGGCTGGAAGCCAGCCGCACGCTGCCTGGATCCGGCCTCGGCCTCAGTCTCGCCTCCGCGGTCGCGACATTGCACGGCGGCGAGTTGAGGCTGGGTGACGCCCAGCCCGGGCTTGTCGCCACGCTGGTGCTGCCGGCGCGCGCGGGGGCCGGCGACAGGGTTGCTCCGCCAATGCAGGATGTGCCACAGAAGGTGGCATGAACCATTCCGCGCCGGGAAACGCGGACAAGCATGGTGAGAGACTTGCCGCACGGTTCGCGGAGGCTCCCCATATTGCCGCTTCCGTCACCGACCAAGGACGTTTTGAAAGCTGGCTGGCCGAGCTCGAGCCCGCGCAATTCACCCGTCTTGAAGCGCTGTTGGCTCATCCCTTCGCGCGGGACATCCTGGCCGGCATCGCGGAATTCTCGCCTTATCTGTTCGAACTGGTGCGCGCTGATCCACAGCGCCTGATCCGGCTGCTGGAATCCGATCCGGATGCGCATCTCGCCGCGCTGGTCGCGGAGGCGAACGGCGCCGTGCTCGCGGCATCCGATGAAGCCGAGGTGATGCGGCTGCTTCGCCGCATGAAGGCGGAGGCCGCGCTCCTGATCGCACTGTGCGACATCGGCGGGGTCTGGCCGGTGATGCGGGTGACCGCAGCGCTCACCGATGTCGCGGTGTCCTCGGTGCGGGCGGCGCTTCAATACCTCCTGCGGCAGGAAGCCGCACGTGGCAAGCTCTTGCCGTCCAATCCCGAGGCGCCGGAGGAGGGCTGCGGGCTGATCGTGCTTGCGATGGGCAAGATGGGCGCAGGCGAGCTGAACTATTCCAGCGACATCGATCTCATCGTGTTCTTCGATCCCGACCATACGACGCTGGCCGCGGATATCGAACCCCAGCCATTCTTCGTGAGGGTGACGCAGGGGATGGCACGCATTCTCCAGCAGCGCACCTATGACGGCTACGTCTTCCGCGTCGATCTGCGCCTGCGTCCCGATCCGTCCTCGACGCAGGTGGCGATTTCGCGCGACGCCGCGCTGAACTATTATGAGCGGGAAGGGCGTACCTGGGAGCGCGCCGCGATGATCAAGGCGCGAGCCTGCGCCGGCGATCCCAAGGCGGGTAAAGCGCTGCTCGCGGAGATCGCGCCCTTCGTCTGGCGCAAGCATCTCGACTTCGCCGCGCTTGCCGACGTTCACGACATGAAGCGACAGATGCAGACCTATCGCGGCCAGAGCGAGGTTGCGGTCGAAGGGCATAACGTGAAGGTCGGGCGCGGCGGAATCCGCGAGATCGAGTTCTTCGCCCAGACCCAGCAATTGATCGCCGGGGGGCGACATCCCGAGTTGCGCGTGCGGCCGACGCTCGCCGCGCTTGGCGTGCTCGCTTCCAGCAACTGGATCACATTTGCGGCGCGTGACGAACTGACCACGGCGTACCAATTCCTGCGCCGGGTCGAGCATCGCCTCCAGATGATCGCCGACGAGCAGACCCACACGCTGCCCGAGGATAAGGAGGCGGTCGAGCGTTTCGCCTGGTTCTTCGGCTATCCGGATCGCGAGGCCTTTGCCCGCGACCTTTTACGCCAGCTCGAGATCGTCCAGGGCCACTACGAAAAACTTTTCGAGGGCGACGATCCGACCGGCACGGCCAAGCTTCCGGCGCTCGACTACAGTGCGGGTCCCGACGATCCGCGGCTGCTTCAGCATCTGGCGACGCTAGGCTTCAAGAAGCCTGCCGCCGTCGCGCAGACCGTGCGCGACTGGATCACTGGCGAGTACCGCGTCTTCCGCGTCGAGGCGACGCGCAACGCATTCGTCGAGTTCGTGCCGGCCCTGATCGACGGTCTCGCTCATGCCGAGGAGC
Organism: Bradyrhizobium sp. WSM4874; assembly: GCF_055811835.1. NCBI lineage: Bacteria > Pseudomonadati > Pseudomonadota > Alphaproteobacteria > Hyphomicrobiales > Nitrobacteraceae > Bradyrhizobium > Bradyrhizobium sp. WSM4874. The sequence goes on along the minus strand of NZ_JBVVPR010000003.1, from coordinate 208,350 downwards.
CGGATCGGGCCGTCGTGGCGTTCGACCATTTCCTTGGGGCGCTCCAGCGCGGCGGCCGGCTGATCACGCTGCTCGGTCAGAACCGCGATCTCGTCGCGCTCGTGGCCCTGGTGCTGGGCGCGGCGCCCCGGCTCGGCGAGATGCTGGCGCGGCAGCCGCAGCTCATGGACGGCCTGATCGATCCGCGCTTCTTCGGCGCCATGCCCGACCGGCAGGAATTGTCGGGGCGGCTCGCGAGTACAGTGCAGGACGCCGGCTCTTACGAAGAGTTTCTCGACCGCCTGCGCCTCTTCGGGCAGGAGAGCCTGTTCCTGATCGGTACGCGAATTCTCTCGGGCACGGTCTCGGCGCAGCAGGCGAGCACCGCATTTGCCGACGTCGCCGAGGGCATCGTGCATACCGTGCATGGTCTCGTCGCCGACCGCTTCGCCGCCCAGCACGGCCGGATCAGGGGCCAGGAGACCGCGATCATCGCGATGGGCCGGCTCGGTAGCCGCGAGATGACCGCGTCGTCCGATCTCGACCTGATCCTGCTTTACGATTTCGACAGCGACAATCCGGACTCCGACGGTGCGAAGTCATTGCAAGGTGCTCACTATTTCGCGCGCTTCACCCAGCGCCTGATCAGCGCGTTCACGACGCGCACCAATTACGGGGTGCTCTACGAGATCGACATGCGGCTGCGCCCCTCGGGACGTGCCGGCCCCGTGGCCTCGAGCCTCGTCTCGTTCGCGGACTACCAGGCAAACGAGGCCTGGACCTGGGAGCACATGGCGCTGACGCGCGCGCGCGTCGTGTCGGGTTCGCCCGAATTCCGGCAACGGATCGAGCGCGTCATCCGCGATGTCCTGACCCGCCGCCGCGACGCCGGAATCACCGCCAACGATGTTGCCGATATGCGGCGTGCGATCGCCCAGGAGAAGGGCGAAGCTGATTGCTGGGACCTCAAATATGCGGCCGGCGGCATGGTCGACATCGACTTCATCGCGCAATATCTCCAGCTCGTGCATGCTCACGAGAAACCGGAGATTCTCGACGTCGCCACGACGCAGGTGCTGGAAAATGCATGCAGGCTCGGCGTGCTCGCACAATCGGAGACCGAGATATTGCGTGCCGCAGCGCGGCTCTATCACGATTTGACGCAGATCCTGCGGCTCTGCGTCAACGATCGGTTCAAGCCGGAAACCGCGGGCACCGACCTCCTGCGCGTGATGGCACGCGCGGGCGATGCGCCGCATTTCTCCTCGCTGGAGGCGCGCGTGAAGGAGACGCAGAGCGAGGTGCGCCGCGTCTTCAGGGCGCTGCTGGAAGGGACGTCGTCGGCTTCAGCGAAGTGAGTGCCTCAAGCACGTTCGGCTCGAGGCCCGCGCCGCCGGCGTCGAGATGGGCGAAGATCGCGCGCTTCATCCGCGGATCCCAGAACTTCTTGATGTGGTCGGCGATCCCCGGCACGGCCTTGTCGTGACCCTGACTCCGGAAGAACGTGCCGATCTGGTTGGCCATGTAGATCAGGCGGTCAGGCGACATCGGCAACCTCCGTGGCATGACGGGCGACAACCCGGCCGCCATGCGAAAATACTTCGAACCCGTCCTGGCGGGCAATGGCAATCAGCGTGATGCCGGCGGCCTCCGCGGTGCGCACCGCAAGTGCGGTCGGCGCGGAGACGGCGACCATCACCGGCGCGCCGATGGCGGCGGTCTTCTGCACCATCTCGACCGAGACACGACTTGTCAGCAGGACCATGCCGGCGCTTGCGTCCGTCCGGCTCCGCGCCAGAGAGCCGGCAAGCTTATCGAGCGCGTTGTGGCGGCCGACGTCCTCGCGGAGCGCCACAATGCCATGCGATGGCGACCAGAACGCCGCGGCGTGAACCGCGCGCGTCTGCATGTTGATCGATTGCAGCGGGGCGATGGCCTGCATCGCAGTCATGATCTGTTGCGGCGTGAAGCTGTGCCCGTGCGGCACGACAGCGGCAGGGCGCACGGCCTCCGCGATCGAGTCGATGCCGCAAATGCCGCAGCCGGTCGGGCCGGCGATGTGGCGGCGACGCTCGCTGATGCGCGCGGCATCTTCCGACGCAAGCCACATGCGCAGCTCGATGCCCTCGTCTAGGCGGACCACCTCGAGTGACTTGATGTCATCGACCGATTTGATGATGCCTTCATCCAGGCTGAAGCCAACCGCAAAATCCTCGAGGTTCTGCGGCGTTCCCATCATGACGGCGTAGGTGCCGCCATTGTAGGTCAGCGCCAGCGGCGTCTCCTCCGGGATCAGCCGCGCTCCTTCGGACGCGACACCGTCGCGCCAGATCTCACGGTCGATAGCCTGGACCGGCACGTGCATGCCGCTACTCCGCGGCCTCGGCCGGCGCGATGCGGCGGGAATGCCGCGCCTGCGCGTCGTAGGCCTTCTGCCAGTCAGACGGGCCGTTCGACGGCGAAATCTGCACCGCCGTGACCTTGTATTCGGGGCAGTTGGTCGCCCAGTCCGAATAGTCCGTCGTGATGACGTTGGCCTGCGTGTCCGGATGATGGAACGTGGTGTAGACGACGCCTGGGGCGACGCGATCGGTGATCTCCGCACGCAGCGTGGTCTCGCCGGCGCGGCTCTTCAGCCGCACCCAGTCCCCGTCGCGCACGCCACGCTGTTCGGCATCGTGCGGATGGATCTCCACCCGATCCTCGGCATGCCTGACCACGTTTTCGGTGCGCCGGGTCTGCGCGCCGACATTGTACTGGCTGAGAATGCGGCCCGTGGTGAGCAGCAGCGGATAGCGCGGGCCGGTGCGTTCGTCGGTCGCGACATATTCGGTGACGACGAACTTACCCTTGCCACGGACGAAGCCGTCGATATGCATCACCGGCGTGCCCTCAGGCGCCTTTTCGTTGCAGGGCCACTGCACCGAGCCGAGCTCGTCGAGCTTGGCATAGGAGACGCCGGCGAAGGTCGGGGTCAGCGCCGCGATCTCGTCCATGATCTCGGAAGGATGGCTGTAGGTCATCTCGAAGCCCATGGCCTTGGCAAGGCCGATGGTGACCTCCCAGTCGGCGAGGCCGTTCTTCGGCGTCATCACCTTGCGGACGCGCTGGATGCGGCGCTCGGCGTTGGTAAAGGTGCCGTCCTTCTCGAGGAAGCTGGAGCCCGGCAGGAACACATGGGCGTAGTTCGCGGTCTCGTTCAGGAAGAGGTCGTGGACGATAACGCATTCCATCGCCGACAGTGCCGCCACCACATGCTTGGTGTTGGGATCAGATTGCAGGATGTCCTCGCCCTGCACGTAGATCCCCATGAACGTGCCTTCGACCGCGGCGTCGAACATGTTGGGAATGCGCAGGCCGGGCTCGGGGTTAAGCTTGACGTTCCACAGCGCCTCAAACTGGTCACGCACGGCATCGCCCGAGATGTGGCGATAGCCGGGGAGCTCGTGCGGGAACGAGCCCATGTCGCAGGAGCCCTGCACGTTGTTCTGGCCGCGCAGCGGGTTCACGCCGACGCCGGGACGACCGATATTGCCTGTGGCCATCGCGAGGTTCGCGATCGCGATCACGGTGGTCGAGCCCTGGCTGTGCTCGGTGACACCAAGACCGTAATAGATCGCGCCATTGCCGCCGGTGGCGTAGACGCGCGCTGCTTGGCGCAGATCGTTCGGATCGACGCCGGTGAGGATGGCGGTGGCTTCCGGGCTGTTGTTCGGCTGGCCGACGAACGCCGCCCATTCCTCGAACTCGTTCCAGTCGCAGCGCTCGCGCACGAAGGCTTCGTTGGCGAGGCCTTCGGTGACGATCACATGCGCCAGCGCCGTCATCACCGCGACGTTGGTGCCGGGCATCAGCGGCAGGTGCAGCGCCTTCACATGCGGCGATTCGACCATCTCGGTGCGGCGCGGATCGATCACGATCAGCTTGGCGCCCTGGCGCAGTCGCTTCTTCAGGCGGGAGGCGAACACCGGATGGGCCGAAGCGGGGTTGGCACCAATGACGACGACAACGTCGGTGTCCTCGACCGAGTCAAAATCCTGCGTGCCGGCGGAGGTACCGAACGTGGTCGAGAGGCCATAGCCGGTCGGGGAGTGGCAGACGCGAGCGCAGGTGTCGACATTGTTGTTGCCGAAGCCGGCGCGGATCAGCTTCTGCACCAGATAGGTTTCTTCATTGGTGCAGCGGGACGAGGTGATGCCGCCGATGGCGTCGCGGCCGTATCTCTTCTGGATGCCGCGCATTCTGTCGGCGGCAAACGAGAATGCCTCGTCCCACGACACTTCGCGCCAGGGATCCTCGATCCGCTCGCGGATCATCGGGTTGAGGATGCGCTCCTTGTGGTTGGTGTAGCCCCAGGCGAAGCGGCCCTTGACGCAGGAATGGCCGCGATTGGCCTTGCCGTCCTTGTACGGCACCATGCGGACGACTTCCTCGCCGCGCATCTCGGCCTTGAAGGCGCAGCCGACGCCGCAATAGGCGCAGGTGGTGACGACCGAGTGTTCGGGCTGGCCGATCTCGATCACGGATTTCTCGGTCAGCGTCGCGGTCGGGCAGGCCTGCACGCAGGCGCCGCAGGAGACGCATTCGGAGCCGAGGAAGCTCTCGCTCATGCCGGGCGAGACGCGGCTGTCGAAGCCGCGGCCGGAGATCGTGAGCGCGAAGGTGCCTTGCACCTCCTCGCAGGCGCGGACGCAGCGCGAGCAGACGATGCACTTGGAGGGATCGTAGGTGAAGTACGGGTTGGATTCGTCCTTCGGCATCCAGGCGGCGTTGATCTCGCCATTGGACTTGCCAGGTGTCTTGGCGAAGACGTGGTTCTCGCCCTCATAGCCGTAACGCACGTCGCGCAGGCCCACGGCGCCGGCCATGTCCTGCAACTCGCAATCACCGTTGGCACCGCAGGTGAGGCAGTCGAGCGGATGGTCGGAGATGTAGAGCTCCATCACGCCCTTGCGCAGCTTCTTGAGCCGCTCGCTCTGGGTGTGCACGATCAGGCCGGACATGACAGGCGTGGTACACGAGGCCGGCGTTCCGGCGCGGCCCTCGATCTCGACGACGCAAAGGCGACACGAGCCGAACGCATCGACCATGTCGGTCGCGCAGAGTTTCGGGATCTGATGGCCAGCGTCCATCGCCGCTCGCATGATCGAGGTGCCCTCGGGCACCGTGACCTGGTTGCCGTCGATTGTGAGCGTGACCATTGTTTCTGATTTCGAGCGCGGCGTACCGAAGTCGATTTCTTCGATCAGAGACATTGTCGTTCTCCTATTCCGCGGCCTGAAGCGTGGTCGGGGCCGGGACGAAATCCTCCCGGAAGTGCTTCAATGCGCTGAGCACGGGGTAGGGCGTAAAGCCGCCGAGCGCGCAGAGCGAGCCGAATTTCATGGTGTTGCAGAGATCTTCGACGAGTGCGAGGTTTTCGCTCACGCGTTCGCCGTTGATGATCTTCTCGATGGTCTCAAAGCCGCGGGTCGAGCCGATCCGGCACGGCGTGCACTTGCCGCAGGATTCGATGGCGCAGAACTCCATGGCAAAACGCGCCTGCTTGCGCATGTCGACACGATCGTCGAACACGACGACACCGCCATGGCCGATCAGGCCGTCGCGTGCGGCGAAGGCCTCGTAGTCAAACGGTGTGTCGAACAGCGCGCGCGGGAAGTAGGCGCCCAAGGGACCGCCGACCTGCACCGCGCGGACAGGGCGGCCCGTGAACGTGCCGCCGCCGATGTCGTCGACGAGCTCGCCGAGCGTCACGCCGAACGCCGTCTCGAACAGCCCGCCGTGGCGGATGTTGCCGGCGAGCTGGATCGGCATCGTGCCGCGCGAGCGGCCCATACCGAAATCAGCATAGGCCTTGGCGCCTTCGGCCAGGATGAAGGGGATGGCGGCGAACGACAGCACGTTGTTGATGACGGTCGGCTTGCCGAACAGGCCGTGATGCGCGGGCAGCGGCGGCTTTGCGCGTACGAGGCCGCGGCGGCCTTCGAGGCTTTCCAGCAGCGAGGTCTCTTCGCCGCAAACGTAAGCACCGGCACCGACCCGCACTTCGAGATCGAAGCTGTGCTTGGAGCCACCGATGTTCACGCCGAGATAGCCGCCGCGCTTCGCAGCCTGGATGGCCGCATTCATCGCCTCGACGGCGTGCGGATATTCGCTGCGGATGTAGATGTAGCCCTTGGTCGCGCCGACCGTGATCCCTGCGGTCGTCATGCCCTCGATGACGAGAAAGGGATCGCCTTCCATGATCATGCGGTCGGCGAAGGTGCCGCTGTCGCCTTCGTCGGCGTTGCACACGATGAACTTGCGATCCGCTTTCGTCTGCGCGACCGTCTTCCACTTGATGCCGGTCGGGAAGCCTGCGCCGCCGCGGCCGCGCAGGCCGGACGCGGTCACTTCATTGAGGATCGCATCCGAGCCGAGCGAGAGCGCACGCTCCAGGCCCTTGTAGCCGCCATGGGCGCGGTAGTCGTCGAGCGATCGCGGGTCGATCACCCCGCAGCGCGCGAAGGTCAGGCGGGTCTGGCGCTTGAGCCAGGGAATCTCGTCGGTAGCCCCAAGCCGGAGCAGATGCGGCGTATTGCTCGCGAGCGCGTCGAGCAGGGAGGGCACATCGGTCTCGGTCACAGGGCCGAAGGCGATCCGGCCCTGCGGCGTCGCGACCTCGACCAGCGGTTCGAGCCAGTACAGGCCGCGCGAGCCGGTCCTGACGATCTCGATGGCAATGCCACGCTTGGCTGCAGCCTGCTCCAGCGCCAGCGTGACTTCGTCGGCGCCGACCGCAACCGCACCCGCATCGCGTGAGACATATAGACAGATGCTCATCGCTGCGCCTCCGCAACGAGAGAATCGATACGCTTTTCATCGAGTCGGCCGATGAGCCGGCCGTCGAGCATCGCGGACGGCGCGGTCGCACACAGTCCGAGGCAGTAGATCGGCTCCAGCGTGACGCGGTCATCGGCCGTGGTGTGGCCGAGCGAGACGCCAAGCTTCGCCTCCGCACGCGCAGCCAGCGCGTCACCGCCCGCCGCCTGACAGGCCTCCGCGCGGCAAAGTTTCAGCACATGGCGACCGGCCGGCTTGTGGCGGAAATCATGATAGAACGTGAACACGCCATGCACTTCGGCGCGGGACAGGTTGAGCGCCTGCGCCACCATGGGAATGGCTGCCGCCGGCACGTAGCCGAACGCCTCCTGGAGCGCGTGCAGGATCACCAGCGTCGCGCCTTCCTGCTTGCTGTGTTCGGCGATGATCTCGGCGCCGCGCGTTTCGTCCCAAGGCTCAAAAACCGCTGTCATTCTTCGTTCTCAACCGGAGCGTCTGCTCAGGGCAAACTATTTGGAATCGTTCGAAGATCAATAAAGCTGTCTCATGCTGCGATTGCGGATTCCGATCGATTTGCGATGGCAATCATTCGATTTGGAATTGCGATTGGAGCCGTCCGCCGGGCGGTTTTTGCGTGTTGGGAGGGGGAGGGCATGCTAGCTTGCATGCCGCCACACGATCCGGGGGACGAACGGTTGCTCGACAAGCTTGAACTGCTGCTGGCGCTGGCGAAGGAACGGCATTTCGGCCGGGCCGCCGAAATGTGCGGCGTGACGCAACCGACGATGTCGACCGGGCTGAAGCAGCTCGAGGAGATCCTCGGCGTGATGCTGGTCCAGCGCGGCTCCCGTTTCCAGGGTTTTACGCCGGAAGGCGAGCGGGCGCTGGATTGGGCGCGGCGGATCGTCGGCGATGCCCGCGCGATGCGTGATGAGATCAACGGGCTGAAGCATCAGCTCTCCGGCGAGATCCGTATTGCCGCAATCCCTACCGTGCTGGGCATGGTCGCCGCGCTGACGACGCCGTTCCGTGCCAGGCATCCCGAGGTGCGTTTCCGCATCCAGTCCACCACCTCATCCGAGGTGCTGGGGTTGCTCGAGAATCTCGAGGTGGATGCGGGGCTGACCTACATCGAGAACGAGCCGATCGGCAAGGTGCGCACCATCCCGCTCTACAGCGAGAGCTATCGTCTGCTCACCGCGCCGGATGGAATGTTCGGCGATCGCGAGACGGTGACGTGGAAGGAGGTCGGGCAGGTGCCGCTGTGCCTGCTGACACCCGACATGCAGAACCGCCGCATCATCGACCGCGCGTTACGTTCGGTCGGCGCCGAGGCGACGCCGACCTTGACCTCGAATTCGCTGCTGGTGCTGTTCACGCATGTGAAGACGGGGCGCTGGGCCAGCGTGATGCCGGCCAAGCTCGCCGAGACGCTCGGCCTTTCCGATACGGTGCGCTCGATCCCGATCACCGATCCCGATGTCAATTACAGCATCGGCATGGTGATCCCACAGCGTGATCCGATGACGCCGCTGATCGCGGCGCTAGTCAACGTCGCGCGGGAAGTCGCGCCGTCGCTGCAATCGTAGCAATCAGGCCGCGGCCGATATTCCGGACGCCGACTTGATCGCGTCGCGGGGCAGGGTGACGCGCACGACCGTGCCGACCTCGAGTTTGGAGCGCAGCCGCATCGAGCCGCCATGGAGCTGCGCCAGCGAGCGAGCAATCGCCAGCCCCAGTCCCGAGCCGTGATAGGTCTTGGTGAGCTGGCTCTCGACCTGCTCGAACGGGCGGCCGAGCCGCGCCAGTGAATGCGGCGCGATGCCGATGCCGGTGTCGGCGATCATCAGTACGATCCTGTCTTCGAGCTGTCGGCTGCGCACCACGATGCGTCCGCCGTCGGGCGTGAACTTCACGGCGTTGGAGAGCAAATTGACGATGATCTGCTTGGTGGCGCGGCGGTCGGCGACGACCGAGATGGACTTTGCGATGTCGGCGTCGAGCGTCAGGTGCTTGTCCTGCGCGCGGCCAGTGACGACTCGCAGGGATTCCGCCAGCGTCTGCGCCAGGTCGAGCTCTTCCATGTCGAGCTTCATGCGGCCGGCTTCGATCTTGGACATGTCGAGGATGTCGTTGATGACTTCGAGCAGATAATGCCCGCTGGTCAGGATGTCGTGGCAGTATTCCTGGTACTTCTCCGAGCCGAGCTCGCCGAACATGCCCGAGCCCATGATCTCGGAGAAGCCGATGATCGCGTTCAGCGGCGTGCGCAACTCGTGGCTCATATTGGCGAGGAATTTCGACTTGGTCTGGTTGGCTTCCTCGGCGCGGGTCTTCTCACGCTGGTATTTCTCGGCGAGATCTGCGAGTTCGCCGGCCTGGCGTTCCAGGGCTGCCTGCGAGCGCTTGAGGTCGATGACGGTGGCGCGCAGGCGCAGATCGTTGTCGACCAGCTTCTGCTCGTGCTCCTTGATGCGGGTGATGTCGGTGCCGACCGAGACGTAGCCGCCGTCCTTGGTGCGGCGCTCGCTGATGTGCAGCCAGCTGCCGTCGTCGAGCTGCGCCTCGAAGGTGCGCGCGCCGGGACCTTGGCTCGCGGTCTCGTTGTGCCGGGTGCGGACCTCGGGCATGCGGCCGACCTCGAGCACGGTCTCGTAGGAGGTGCCTGGGATGACGGCGCTGTCGGGCAGCTTGTGCAGGCGCTGGAAGTGCGAATTGCAGAGCACCAGGCGGTCGCTCGCGTCCCACAGCACGAAGGCTTCGGGAATGGTCTCGATCGCGTCGCGCAGGCGCAAATCGGCTTCCACGGTCCGCTCGGCGAGGCTCTTCTGCTCGGTGATGTCGACGGCGATTCCGATCAGGTGAACGCTGGAGTCGGTCGCGCCGCTGGTCTTTTCGCAGCGGACGCGCAGCCAGATCCAGTGGCCGTCGACATGCTGCATGCGGAAGGTCTGGTCGATGTGGTCGATCTTCTCGGAGATGAGCTGGTCGGCGATCTCGAACAGGTCGATGTCGTCGGACTTCACCAGCGCGTTGACCTCGCCGAAGGTGAGGAGCTCGTTGCGGCCGTCGAGACCGAGCATGGAAAACATCGACTGCGACCAGAAGATGCGGCCGCGTGACAGGTCCCAGTCCCACAGTCCGCAGCGGCCGCGGTTGAGCGCGGTGTCGATCCGGCCGCGCACGGCGTCGTTGATCAGGTCGCCCTCGCGGGCACGGGTGGACTGCCAGTGGAAGGCGAAGCCGAGGATCAGGACCACGAAGCCGGTGGTGGCCGACAGCGTCACCGACAGCGCGGCGTCGGAGCCCCAGATCGGCTCGTTGCGCTCCTGGATCACGGTCACGAAGCCGGGCAGCGACTTGATCTGCCGCGAAGTCGCCATCGCGGCGTTGCCGTTCGGCAGCGTCATGTCGGAGATGTTGCCGTCGCGCGGCGGCGTCGCCAGCAGTTGCGCCGTTGTGATCGCGTCGAGCAGGCGGTCGTTGCCCGAGGGATCGCTGTCGACCGGGATGCGGGCGAGGATGCGGCGATCGAGTCCGGCCGAGGTGACGATGACGTGGCGGCCCGAGGCGGTGCCCCAGGACGGAATGAGATCGGGCAGCAGCGCCGGCAGGCTCTCGATGTTCTTCAGCCGCTCCTGTCGCGCGGAGGTGAGGCGGTCGATCCGCTCGGCGAGCAGGTCGGCGAGCGCCGAGATGTCGTGGCGGATCACCAGTCGCTTCTGGCGCGTCTGGTCGACGACCTGCACGAACGCGCCGAGGCAGATCGTGATCAGGAACGCGATGATGAGCGTCGGCACGGCACGGCGCAGCGCTGGCTCCGCGATCAGGAGCCGATGATAGGCAGGTTTCGCGATCGATTGCGCCAATCCTTTGATCGAATCGGATTGGACGCACGCGTTCGCGGCGTCTGCACGCGACATGCCTAAAGCCCCCTGGAAACCTGCTTGCAACTGGACTTCGGAAGCAGCCCCACATCGCTTCCGAATCATGGTCGATTTGAATCCAGATTTCGCGGGCTGTCGAGAGTCAACGAATCGTTAACGCGAATTTATTCTTATCCAACGCGCAGTTTGCGCGTTGCGCGTCCGCAAACTTACGTGCGCGGCGAGTCCGAAACGAGAACGTGTGACTCCTCGCACATTCTCCGTCACGCGCGCGGCGGTTCGGCGTGACTGATGACGCGCTTCACGCTGGGGAACGCGCGCCGCAACGCGCGCTCGATCGCGTCGACATGCTCGTGCACCCTGATCACGCTCATCGACGGCTCGGCGCGGCAGTGGAAGTTGACGATCTCGCCGGCATCGGTGTTGCGGACGCGGACATTGTGGATGTCGTGGATCTCGCCGCCGGCGGCATATTCCGTCAGGGCGGCGGCGATGGCCCGCACGCGTTCCGGTTCGGCGTCGACCCCAAACGGCAGTTCCGGTTCCAGCGGCTCGATATGGACGTCGACTTCGACGTCCGCGCCGAACTCTTCCTGGATGTTGCGTTCCAGCGTGTTGGCGACGTCATGGGCGGCGTCGAGCTGCATCCCGGCGTCGACCTCGAGGTCGATGCTGACGATCAGCTTGGCGCCGAGGTCGTGCACGGTGACGTGGTGGATGGCGAGGCCCGAATTGTGTGCGATGACCGTGATGCGGTCGCGCACGGTCTCGTTGTCGCGCGCCACGGGGACTGCGGTGAAGGTGAGGTCGGTATCGCCGAAGGCCTTCTCGACGGCTGCTTGCGCGTTGCGCTTGATGTCCTCGACCCGGTCGATGGGATAAGTCCGCGGCACCTTTGCGATCGTGTCGATAAACGTGGTTGCGCCGACCATGCGCACGCGGAGCCGCTCGACGTCGATCACGCCCGGCACGCTGCGGATCGCGGCCGTGGCCGTCTCATGCGCGCCTTCCGGAGCGCGGTCGACCAGCGTCTGCACGGTCGAGCCGGCCATGCGCAGGCCGAGCAGGGCGATCATCACGGCCACCGCGGCGGCGGCAGCCGCGTCGCCCCACCAGAACCCGAGGCCGGCGAGGATCAGGCCCACGATCACGGCGAACGAGCCCATCACGTCGGAGGCGAAATGCAGCGCATCGGCGGCGAGCGCCTGGCTCCTGGTCTCCCGCGCAGCGCGGTGCAGGGCACGGGCGCGCCAGAGATTGACGACGATGTCGATCACCAGCACCACGAACGGCACGGCCGAAATGGTCGGCGGCGCGGTTCCCTCGCGCAGCCGGCTGTAGGACTCCACCAGGATGCCGCCGGCGAGCACATAGAGCAGGGCGGTGACGCCCAGCGCCGAGACGCTTTCGAGCTTGCCGTGGCCGTAATGATGCTCCTCGTCCGCCGGCTTGTCGGACACCCGCACCACGGCCCAGGTGATGATGGTCGCGACCAGGTCGATCGAGGAATGCAGCGCCTCAGAAATCAGCGCCAGCGAGCCGATCGCGATGCCGACCGCGAACTTGGCCGCCGCCATGCCGCCACTGGCGAAGATCGAGATCGCTGCGACCGAGGTCTTGTCGTGTTGGGAGCTCATGGCGGGGATTTAGCAGCCCAGGGGCGAACATCAAGCGACGATCCACAGGCGTACACGCTAGTGAGTTGCAGGAGCGGGCGCCTCCACCTCCGTCATGCCCGGGCTTGTCCCGGGCATCCACGATCTTTCTAAATCGCGGGAAAGACGTGGATGGCCGGGACAAGCCCGGCCACGACGAGCTGAGAGAGCGCGCCATATGGCCTCTCGCCGCTGCCCGCGGTCACTAGAGCGTCACCACGATCTTCCCCAGGTGCTTGTTGGCCTCCATATGCTCGAACGCCTTGTCGATGTCGTCGAAGGCAAACACCTTGTCGATCGGCAGCTGGAGCTTGCGCGACTCGACCGCGCCCCAGATGTCCTTCTTGACCTCGTCGAAGATCTCACGGACTTCCGCGATGGTGCGGGTGCGGAAGGTAACGCCGACATAGTCGATGCGGCGCGCCGCATGCAGGTCGAAGTTGAAATCGGCATGGGTGCCGCCGAGCCGGCCGACATTGACGATGCGACCCTTGACCCTGGTCGCCGCAAGGTTCTGGTTGGCGACTTGGCCCGAGACCTGGTCCACGATGAGGTCGACACCTTCGCCGTTCGTCGCCTTCAGCACCTCGTCGACCCATGTGGGGTCGGAGGAATCGACCGCGAGGTCGGCGCCATACTCCTTCAGCCGGCCGCGACGAGTGGCATCGGTCGAGGAGCCGATCACGAGCCGGGCGCCCTTGAGCTTCGCAATCTGCATTGCCATCAGGCCGACGCCGGAGCTTGCGCCCTGGATCAGCACGGCCTGCCCGGGCTGCACGCCGCCGATGGTGACGACGGCGTTGTGCATGGTCGCGAGTGCGACGGGCAGGGTGGCGGCTTCCTCGAAGTTCATGTTCGAGGGCGCGCGGAACAGCCGGCCGTGATCGGCGAGCGTGTATTCGGCAAACGCTGCGCCGCCCGAGCCCATGATGCGGTCGCCGACATTGACGCCCTTGGCATCCGGTCCGAGCGCGGCGACCTCGCCGGCCCATTCCATGCCGAGCACGGTGCCGGCGCCGCCGGCGGCGCCATGGGCGTGGCCCTTGCGCATGCCGGTGTCGGCGCGATTGAGGCCACAGGCGCGGACCCGGACCAGCACCTGCGTGCCTTCAGGCTTTGGTTGAGCGACGTCGGAAATTGTAGCGCCACCAGGGCCGTAGACATAAGCCTTCATGTATTGCTCTCGCTTCTTGCAGTGATTATTCCGCAGCCTGCGCTGTCGGATGAACGATCATGCCTTCGAGCCGGCTGCGGATGATGGCCTCCGCTTCGCGCACGATGCGGGAGATCAGTTCGGCGCAGGTCGGGATGTCCTGGATCAGACCCTGGACCTGGCCCGCCGACCAGATGCCTTCGTCCGAGTTACCGGTCGCGTAGACCATCTTGCCGCGGGCGCCCGCGACGAGCTCGCGGATGTCCTCGAACTTGGCGCCTTCCTTCTCCATTGCGACGACCTTGGTCGAGATCTCGTTCCTGGCGACGCGGGAAGTGTTGCGCATGGTGCGGAAGATCAGCTCGGTCTCGCGCTCGTCATTGGCGACGATCTTCTCCTTGATGAGCTGATGAATGGGGCTCTCTTTGGTCGCCATGAAGCGGGTGCCCATGTTGATGCCTTCGGCGCCGAGCGCCAGCGCGGCGACGAGGCCGCGGGCGTCGGCAAACCCGCCGGAGGCGATCATCGGGATCTTGATCTTGTTGGCGGCGGCCGGGATCAAAATCAGGCCGGGGGTGTCGTCCTCGCCGGGGTGGCCTGCGCATTCGAACCCGTCGATCGAGATGGCGTCGACGCCCATGCGCTCGGCCGAGAGCCCGTGGCGGACGCTGGTGCATTTGTGCACGACCTTGACGCCGTGCTTCCTGAACTCGTCGACATGCTCCTGCGGCTTGTTGCCGGCGGTTTCGACCACCTTGATGCCGCTCTCGATGATGGCGGCGCGATATTCGGCATAAGGCGGCGGCTTGATCGCGGGCAGGATGGTGAGGTTGACGCCAAACGGCTTGTCGGTGAGATCGCGACAGCGGGCGATCTCCTTCCGGAGGTCCTCCGGCGTCGGCTGGGTCAGCGCCGTGATGAAGCCAAGCGCGCCGGCATTGGCGACGGCGGCGACCAGCTCGGCGCGCCCGACCCATTGCATGCCGCCCTGGACGATCGGGTGCTCGACACCGACGAGCTTGGTGAACCGTGTCTGCAGCATGATCTGTTTCCTCCGCCTGTGTGGCGCTCTGTTATCGTTTGATGGCGGCAGGATGCCGCCCAGGTGGCGAAAAGTCTATTGGGAGGGCGTGCGGTGGAGGCGGGTCGATCATGCCGGGAGTGGGGGGATTCCGTGGGGCGGATAATTGAGGTGGGTAGCACCGGTGGCGCGAGGGTTTTGTGCGCCGCTGCTTCAACATCGTCATTGCGAGCGCAGCGAAGCAATCCCGGCTGTCCCCGTGGAGGGATTCTGGATTGCTTCGCTGCGCTCGCAATTGACGGAGGATGAGGAGCTTTCGGAGACCATCAACTTGCATTTCCGTCGCAAGACACGCCTTCGCATCCTCGCGGCGTATCCGCCCGAGCTTTGCCTGGTCGCATCACCCTCGCGGTAACAAGGGCGCAGGGAAGGCCGGGCGCCGGCTGGCACCCGCAAGTCCGTGCGCCAAAGGAATGCACACGGGGTGGACCACAGGTCAGCCAATCAACCGGCCTTCCCTGCGCGATGGTTTACGGCGTACTTCGTGCTCTCCCCGGGGAGCGATGCACTATTGCCCCCGTCGCCCCGCAGATCGCTGATGCGCGCGCCCGGTCGGGCAGCACGCATCACCACAGGACTTGACGCACAGACCCCGGGCGTCAGGACCACACGACTTGACCGTCCGCGCACGTCCTCGCTGGGCCTTCGGGAGCTGGCGTGTGCTCGCACCCGAAGCCATGCGAAGACGCTGTCGGCGCCGTGTCGTAGGCACGAAAGCCTGTGCTCACGGTTTCCCGCCCTGCAAGGCTCGCCGCGCCCGACGCCGTCGCGTCCATCGCTGCCCAACCCGCGGTTCGTGACGATCGCGATCCGCCCCTTGTCCCGGGTCAGGGTATCGCGTACGTACGACAAATCCGAATTTCGGTAAAGTGGAATATTTTCGCGGGCAGGGATTGACAGGCGGGGTGGGAAATTTGCGCGGGTGTTTTGCCCGACGGGCAAGAAGGCTTCAGCTACTCCGTCGACAGCCGCACCATCTGGCGGCCGCCGTTCATTTCCTTGAGGCTGTTGACGAAGTTTTCCGGGCGCTGCCAGCGGTTGGGGACCTTCAATCCCATGTACTCGGCGATGTCGCCGATGAACCCGGTGCAATTGGTGGTCTCGGCGTTCCAGACCGGCGAGTTCGCTTGCAATTTCTTGATATAGGCAAACACGCGCTTGGCGTCGGCTTCGTTGAGATAGACGCGGTAGTTCGCGGTCAGATAGTCTGGGTCGAGATCGCCGTAACTCGCGCCGGTCTCCGCCGGCACCCAGGTGAGGTGACCGAGCACATAGGCCCAGGTGTCGCCGGCGGGCGTGAGCCCTGCCACCTCGACGGCGCGCTCGCTGGTCTTGCCGTACCAGACGAAGGCGTGGCCCCAGCTCGCGGCCGTGCGGGCGCGGAAATCGACGTAGTACGGACCTTTCTCCGCGCGCGCGACCGCGCGCCGCGTCGTTTGCGGCGCCGGCCGTGATACGGTGTCGGTCGTGGCAAGCGCGTTTGCATCGGCAACGCGCTTGTTCGCTTCGTGGGCCGAGGCCGAGGGTGTCGTACACGCGAGCATGGCAGCGAGCGCGAATCCCGCAAGGATGCAGGGTCCCGATCGATCAGGTTTGTTCGTCACGCTATGCCCCTCGACTGTCGGCCACTCACGCAGAGTGCCTCTTCTGCGCGTATTCGCTAAGGCGTCAGTAGCGCGCCGCGACCGGGCCGGGCGCCTTGCCGATCGGGGCCTTTCCAACCGGGCTCTTGCCAATCGGCATCTTGCCGATCGGCGCCTGCTCTGAATAGACGGGAACGGGCTGGCGGCGCGGCAGATCCGCAGCGTTCGCAGCCGTCACCAGAGCAAACGTAGCACCCACGACAAATACAATCTTCTTCACAGTCATACCCCTAGAAGGTTTGGTCCAAACACGGCACCGCCGTGCCCCCAGACACGCTCACAGAAGGGCGGCCGAATGCGTCCACAGTGCGGCGCGCCGGCGACATGTTGGCGGCATATGCCGGGCGCGCGGAGATGTGATGTGTCTGAAAGTTTCGGAGCCCGCGGCTGCTAGCAACCATTAAGAACGGTTGCTACGAGGCTCACCCGATCCGGTTCAGGCTGTTCCGGATCGTCGAGAAGATGCCGCCGATGTCTTTTCGCAAGCCGTCGAGCGCGTTGAAATTGTCGAAGATGCGGGCGAGGCGGTCTTCGACCTCGCGCTTGCTCCTGGTCAGTGCGTCGACGCGCGAGGCGAGGGTGACGTCGCCGCTCGCCTCGATCTCGCCGACGGTTTTGGCGAGGAGATCGCGCGTGGTGCCGACGTCCGCGATCAGGGCCTCGATGCCGAACACGGGGGCCTTCAGCGGGACGAGGTCGGCCTGCGACTTCGACAGCTCCGTCTTGAAGGCGTTCAGCGTCGCCAGCGTCTCCTGTAACGCGCCGAGGCGCTGGCGCGACTGGAGAACAAAATCGTTCAGCGCATTCTGGCGGTCGGCAAGCGTCTTGCCGTCGGCGTCGGTCTCGACACCGGCGAGCGAGCGTTCGAGCTGGGCCTGGCGCTGGCCGAGCTCTTCGAAGTCGAGTCCGATGCCTTTCAGGATGTGGAAGCTGTCGTCGATGCGGGCCAGGCGCTGCTCGATCTCGATCTTGTTCTTCGACAGGGTCTCGACGCGGGCGCCGAGAGGGGCTTCGCCGCCGGACTCGAGCTCGTCGATGCTCTTGGCGAGGCGCTCATGACCGAGGCTCAGCTCGCCGATCAAGGCATTGAGGCCGGCGTCCGACGCGCGCAGCGGCACCAGCTCGGCGTGGGACTTCGCCAGATCTTCCTTGTACCGGTTCAGGGTCGCAAAGGTGTCCTGGACCGTACCGACCCGCGACAGCAGCGTCGATACGTCGCGCGCGATGTCCTTGAGCCGGTCGGCGAGGTTGTTCTTGCGGTCGTCGGTCTCGAGGTCGTGCAGCGAGCGTTCGAGCTGGTTCTGGCGGTCGCGGATCTCGGTGAAAACCGGCTCCACCGCGCGGCGCTGCTCGGCGGCCTTGCCGACCATGTCGCGCAGTTCCTGCTGGCGGCGGCGGATTTCGGCGAGCTGGTCGTGCATGTCGGTGGATTCGTTGCGGCCGCGCTGGAGCAGTGCCCGCTGCTCGGTCTCGCCCAGCTTGTCGTGCAGGGCGGAGACGGCCTCCCGGGGATCGCTCTCGATCAGGTGCTGGACGGTGGCGTCGATGTGGTTCTGCAGGGCGTGGGCGACGACGACGTCCTCGCGGGTCTTCTTGAGGCGGTCGCGCAATGTGTCGAGGCGCCGGTCCTGGCGCGAGAGCCGCCAGGCGGAGGCGGCGATCAGTGCCAGCGCCAGGGCCAGGATTGCGCCGGTGGCAATACGCTGCGGGACGGGCAGGCCTCCGAACCAGGCAGGCAGGTGGCCGACATCGTAACCGAGCGCCTGCTGGGCGAAGATCGCGATGGCGGCGAGCAGAACAAACCACGCAACCAGGAAAAACAGCCACATCGTGACTTCCTCACGCCGGCACATTATCGCCATAGTTGCTATTGGAGAGCGGAACCGAGATCAAGGGCCGCGGGGCTTGCCGGAGGTTTCCGGTAGCGCGATCCACGGCCTGCCGCGTCAGCCGATCGATGGAGGGGCGGCGCGGGTTGCCGGGGTTTCCCGACGCGGGGTGGGGCGCTGGCGTCCTCCGCCGTCATTCCGGGGCGCGCGCGGCGCGAGCTCGGAATCCATTGATCTGCAGTCTCTGCCGCCCGATGGATTCCGGGCTCGGCGCTGCGCGCCGCCCCGGAATGACAGAGTGCGCTACAGCCGAAACTCGTTGGTCAACTCGCCGATGCCGTCGATCGCGACGGTTACCGTGTTCACGGGCTCTTTCATCACGCCGACGCCGACCGAGGTGCCGACGGCAATGAGGTCGCCGGGAAGCAGGGTCATGTCGTGGGAGATCCGGCTGACCAGCTCCTGCGCGGTGAAGATCATGTCCGATATCGGATAGTTCTGCCGCTCCGCGCCGTTGAGGATGGTACGGACCACCAGCTTGGCCGGATCGAGACCGGTGGCGATGACCGGGCCGAACGGGCCGTAATCGTCGATGCCCTTGGCCCGCGCCCATTGCGGGAAGGTCGGGTCGCTGGTCAGGATGTCGTTGGCGGTGATGTCGTTGACGCAGGTGTAGCCGAAGATGAAGCTGTCCGCTTCCGCCGGCGACACCCGGGCACAGGTCTTGCCGATGACGATGCCGAGCTCGCCTTCATAGGTGGTCTTGCCGTCGTAATGAGAGGGGCGGCGGATCACGGCGCCGGGTGTCGTGATGCTGGTGGTGGCCTTCAGGAGGTAGAGCGGCTCCGGCGGCTCGGGCTGGTTGAGCTTGGCCGCGAGCGCGTGAAAATTATTCCAGAGCGCGACGATCTTGCTGGGCGCGCAGGGCGCGAGCAGTTCGACCTCCGACAGCGCCAGCGTCCTGCCGGTGGCTGCATGGCGGCCGAACATCTCGCCCTCATGCACGCTGATGCCCGACGAATTCAGCGTGCCGAAGCCGGTCGCACCGCTCTTGCGGAAGCGGAGCCATTGTTTGACCTCGCCAGCCATCACGCCACCGCCAATGCGCGCGGATCTGATGGCGTCGAGATGCCATCGTAGAGACCGGCGATGCGGGCGCGCTGGGTCACCATCGCCAGCACTGAATCGAGGGCGGGGGTAGCGACGCCGGTGAGGCGGCCCATCTCCTGAACGACGGTGACGAGCGGGTCGATCTCCATCGGGCGGCCGCGCTCGAGATCCTGGAGCATCGAGGTCTTGTGCGCGCCGACCTTGCGGGCACCTTCGATGCGGCGCTCGACGTCGACGCGGAATTTGACGCCGAACGTTTCGGCGATGCCTTGCGTCTCCATCATGATCGCGCGCGACAGTGCGCGGGTGGCCGGATCGGTGCAGATCACGTCGAGCGTTGCATGGGTGAGTGCGCTGATCGGGTTGAAGCAGACATTGCCCCACAGCTTGAGCCAGATCTCGTCGCGGATGCGGTCGAGCACCGGCGCTTTCAGCCCGGCTGCGACGAAGAGATCGGCGAGGCGCTGCACGTCTGGGGTGATCTCGCCGGAGGGCTCGCCGAGCGGAAAGTTGTTGCCGTAGACGTGACGGATCACGCCGGGCGCCTCGATCTCGGTGGCGGGATAGACGATGCAGCCGATGGCGCGCGCGGCGCCGATTTCGCGCCACTGCCGTCCGCCGGGGTCGATGCTCTCCAGCGTCGCGTTCTCGTATTGGCCGCCATGCTTGTAGAAGTACCAGTAGGGGATGCCGTTGACGGCGGTGACGATGCGGGTGTGGGGCCCGAGCAGTGGCTGCATCGTCTCGATCACGCCGGTGATCGAGTGCGCCTTCAACGTGATGATGATGTAGTCCTGCACGCCGAGCTCGGCGGGATCGTCGGTGCAGCGCGGATGCACGGTGTGCTTCTCCTCGCCCGCGAGCAGCGTCAGGCCGCGCTGGCGCATCGCGGCAAGGTGCGCGCCGCGTGCGACCAGGCTGACGTCGGCGCCCGCGCGCGCGAGCTGAACCCCGAGATATCCGCCGATTGCGCCGGCGCCGTAGATGCAGATCTTCATGGAATCCTCGCGAAGCAGCGGAAGCCGGATTTCGGGACGAAAGATCCGGTCCGGCTCGGAAGGGTCCGAGCCGGGTCCGGTAGTCGCAGGGGAAGTGAGGCGCTTTAAGCTGCTTGCGGCGTGCCGTTGATCGCTTCGTCGATGAAGGATGCGATGTCGCGCATGCTGATGACGGAGACGAGGCTGTAATCGTCGATGACGGGGAGGTGCCGGATGTGATTCCGGTTCATCAGATGGCGGACGTGCTCGATCGTGTCGCTCGACGTGCAGGACACGAGCTGTTGCACCGAGACGAGCTGCGAGACCTTGACGTTGACGGCATTGGCACCGTGCTCGGCAACGGCGCGCACGACGTCGCGCTCGGTGAACATGCCGACCGCGGTGTTACCCTCGGAGCGGACCACGTCCTTCACGACTAGTGCGCTGATATTGTTGGCGCGCATCAGCTTGGCGGCGATACCCACCGTTTCGTTCATTCGCACCGTGACAACGCGCGGTGTCTTCTTGCGCAGAATGTCTCCGACCAGCATTGCAACCTCCTGGGTGAATGATGAGCCGAGTGTGGTATACATAATGCCAATCGTCAAGCTTTCGATTTGGCTATCCGAAAAATCTTGCGGCAGTCATGCTGACGTTTGCCGTGAGCCAAAAAGAGAGGGGCGCATCGCTGCGCCCCTCTCTCACCCGTGCAAGGTGCGTGTTCGTTATGCCGTCTCGGTCTTGGCGTTCCCGGTCGCGGCGTTGGCGCTCTCGGCTTCCTTGCCGAGGATGAAGGAGCGGCGCATCGGCTTGATCACGAACAGCGCCGTCAGCGCCGCCGTCGCGTTCAGCGCCACCGCGACCACGAATACGGCCTTCCAGCCATAGGTGGCCGAGATCACGCTTGCGAGCGGAACGAGCAGGGATGCCGTCCCCTTCGCGGTGTAGAGCATACCGTTGTTGGTGGTTGCGAACTTCGAGCCGAAGGTGTCGCCGCAGGTCGCCGGGAACAGCGAGTAGATCTCGCCGAACACGCCGAAATAGACCGCGGTGGCGAGCACGAAGACGACGGGCACGTGGCCATAGGCCGACAGCGTCAGCAGCATCAGCGCGGCGGTGCCGAAGGCGATGAACATGGTGTGCTCACGGCCGATCGTGTCGGAGACGAAGCCGAAGAAGGGACGTCCGAAACCGTCGAAGATGCGGTCGAGCGAGATCGCGAACGTCAGTGCCGCCATTTGGAAGCCGGCGAGCGTGACCGGCGTGTCGGCGATCTTGAAGTCGTGCGCGATCGGGGCGATCTGCGCCGCAGTCATCAGGCCTCCGGAGGCGACCATGACGAAAACGAGATACATCACCCAGAAAATAGGGGTGCGCAGCACCTGCGGCGGGGTGAAGTCGATCTTGGTCTGCGGCAGATTGAGCTGCTTCTTCTTCGGCGGGATCGAGATCCGCGGCGGCTGGATGAAGAAGGCGAGCACGAAAACGATTACACCCTGGCCGATGCCGAAGGTGAGGAACGCGTGCTGATAGCCGCTCGTTGCGATCATGGTCGCGATCGGCACGACGGTGAGCGCAGCGCCTGCGCCGAAGCCGGCGGCAGTCGCACCGGCGGCAAGGCCCCGACGATCGGGAAACCATTTCAGCGCGTTGCCGACGCAGGTGCCGTACACCGCGCCCGCGCCCATGCCGCCGATGATCGCGGCCGCGTAGAGCAAAGTGAGGCTATCGGCATAGGAGTTGAGAATCCACGACAGCGCGATCATGACGCCGCCGAACATGATGACGATGCGCGGGCCGTACTTGTCGACGAACCAGGCCTCGATCGGCACCAGCCAGGTTTCGGTGACGACGAAGATGGTGAAAGCGAGCTGGATCGCGGCGCGTCCCCAATGGTGCGCGTGGTCGATCGGATCGACGAACAGCGTCCAGCCGTATTGCAGGTTGGCGATCATCGCCATGCAGACGATGCCCATGACCAGCTGGAGCCAACGGAAACCTGTGCGGAGAGGCGCGGCCGTGACAGCGCCATCGGTGCTGGAAATCATCAAGAACCTCCCAAGCGCCTGTCTGGTTCGACACCGATCGCAAGATGACCTGATGTCGCAATATTGTGGCTTATCGTCGCAAGCGCGGTGGCGACCTTGGTATACCATATTCCAGATTGCAAGCCCTATGTTGGCAAGCCGCTGACAAAATACGCGGAGTTCCGTCGGGGAATGGCGGGTTCATGAAAACGTCGCGCACACGAAAACGCCCGGCCGCGAGGCCGGGCGTTTTGCGCGAGAAGGCGCTTTTGCAGCGCGTCAGACGGCCGATTGCGCGACCACGACCTTGCGCCAGGGCTTGAGCACCGCGATCGCCAGCGCCGAAGCCAGGATGTTGGCGCCGGCCGCGATGATGAACACGTTGTCCCAACTGCCCGACGACTGCTGCATGTAGTTGCCGATCGGGACCAGCAGCGCGGCGGTACCCTTGGCGGTGTAGAGCAGACCGGCATTGGTGGTCGCGAACTTGGCGCCGAACGTGTCGGTGCAGGTCGAGGGGAACAGCGAGTAGATCTCACCCCAGGCGAAGAACACGAAGCCCGAGAGCAGCACGAACCACAGCGGATCGTGGCCCCAGAGGTAGAGCATCCAGATGCCGATACCTTCCATGCCGAAGGCGATGAACATCGTGTTCTCGCGGCCGATCATGTCGGAGATCCAGCCGAAGAACGGACGCGTCAGGCCGTTGAGCACGCGGTCGATCGTTGCCGCGAAGGTCACCGCGGTCATCGTCACCGCCATCAGCGTGACGGGCACGTTGTCGATCTTCCAGTCGGCCGCGATCGGCTTCAAATTGGCCGTCACCATCAGGCCGCCGGCGCCGACGATCACGAACATGAAGTACATCAGCCAGAAGATCGGCTGACGCAGCACCTCCGTCGGCTGATAGTTGCGGCGGGTCTGCTGCAGATTGGCGTTCGCCACCACGCTGGGCACCTGACCTGCCTTCGGCGCCAACAGGAAGAAGGCGAGAATGCAGATAATGATGCCTTGTCCGAGGCCGAAATAGAGGAAGGTGGTCTGGAAACCGCTGTCCTTGATCATGGCCTGGATCGGCGCGACGGTCAGCGCAGAGCCTGCACCGAAGCCCGCGGCCGTGATGCCTGCGGCAAGACCGCGCTTGTCCGGAAACCACTTCAGCGCGTTACCGACGCAGGTGCCGTAGACGCCGCCGGCGCCGATGCCCGCGACGATCATGCCGAGATAGTAGCCGTTGAGCGTGGTCGCCTGCGCGTTGATGGCCCAGCCGATGGCGCAGAGCACGCCGCCGACCAGCACGACGAGGCGCGGACCGTATTTGTCGACGAACCATCCTTCAATCGGCACGAGCCAGGTCTCGAACAGCACGAACAGCGTAAAGGCCCATTGGATCGACGCGCGATCCCAGCCGAACTTCTTCTGGATGTCGGGGACGAAGAACGTCCAGCCGTATTGATAGTTGGCGATCATCACCATCGCCGCGACACCGACCGCCAATTGCGCCCAGCGATACGTATCGCTAACGCGCGCGGCGGTTGGGGCCGTTGCCTGCACCATGTCCGTCATAAAGCCTCCCGTGGCGCCTCTAATTTTTCTGCGAGCGCTGGAGGGGCATTCTTGTATGCATTATGCCAAGCTTCAAGCGCTGGTCCGGCCACCGTGCGCAAATGTCGCAGGACATCACCCGGCTGCGGCTGTGACTCAGGACAGCACAAGTAGAAATGGCCCCGTCATCCGGGGCCATTCATCAAAAGTCGTATGCAAACCGATATAAAACCGTCCCGCAGCGCGGCGGCGGTGGAGGCTGCTTGGCTTACAGGCCGAAGCGCGGCAGGTCGCCGTTGTGATTCGAGATCTTGGCGCTCGCCATCAGGAGGCGGTCGATCGTAGCCATCAGGCGGGCGAACAGCGAGGAGGAGGGGGCGAGAGCGACGGAAGCGGTCTTGGACATCGGAAATCCCTTTCTTGAGACGGTCAGCAGTGCTGTCTCATTTCGAAGGGCAATCTATGTATACCAGATGCCAAAGTCTATGCATGCCATTGCATAGCAGCATTTAGCTCTTCGCATTGCAGCATAACGATCCGTTAAATCGGCCGATTTGAGCGCGGTATGCCCAAATCCCGCCAAAACTGAACCATTTGACCGCCGATGTCCAAAAACGGAGCCTTGGCAGCGGCGCACGAAGCCGCTAGTGGTCTCCCCCTTCCAATCATCTGTCAGAGTGGTTCATGTCGAGCGCCTCGTCCGCCGTCTCGATCGGCATCGATTTTGGGACCAGCAACACGGTCGTGGCCCTTGCGGCGGACGACCGCCGGGTGGAGGCCATCCGCTTCGATCATGGCGGACAGCGCCACAGTGTCTTCGTATCGGCGCTGTGCTTCTGGGAGGACCGGCCGGGAGCCGGCGCCCAAGCCGAAGGCGGTCCGTGGGCGATCGAGACGTTCCTCGAGGGACGGCATGTCTACCGCTTCCTCCAGTCGTTCAAGACCTTCGCCGCGAGCTCCAGCTTCAACACTACCCAGGTGTTCCGGCAGCGCTACAAGTTCGAGGATATTCTGGCGGCGTTCCTGCGGACCCTGGCGCGCCATGGCGGCGATAAATTCGGCTTCGAGACGTCCACCATCACGGTCGGCCGCCCCGTCCGCTTCGCCGGCGGCAATCCCGACGAGGCGCTGGCGATGCAACGCTACCGGGCCGCGTTCGAGCGCCTCGGCGCCGGCCACGCGCGCTATGTCTACGAACCCGTGGGCGCAGCGTTCTCCTTCGCCCGCCGGCTGGAGCGCGATGCGACCGTGCTGGTCGCGGATTTCGGCGGCGGTACCAGCGATTTCTCGGTGATGCGGTTCTCGCGTGCCGGCGGCGCATTGCGCGCCGAACCGCTCGGCCATGCCGGCATCGGGATTGCGGGCGACACCTTCGATTACCGCATCGTCGATCACGTCGTCTCGCCGCGGCTGGGCAAGGGCTCGAGCTTCCGCTCGTTCGACAAGGTGCTGCCGATTCCCACCGGCCACTACACCAACCTCGCGCGCTGGCATCAACTCGCGATGATGAAGAGCAACGGCGACCTGCGCGAACTCCGGGAGCTTGCGCGCACCGCGGTGAAGCCGGCTCTGCTCGAGGATTTCATCACCATCGTCGATCTCGACCTCGGCTTTTCGCTGTACCGCGCGGTGTCCGACGCCAAGGTCGCGCTGTCGGCGCAGGATCAGGTGGAGTTCCGTTTCAAAGGCGGCGGGGTCGACATCGGTTCGACCATCACGCGGAAGAATTTCGAAGCCTGGGTTGCCGACGATATTGCAAGGCTCGGGGCCACCGTCGACAAGGTGCTTGGCGAAGCCGGCATCACCGCGCGCGAGATCGAAAAGGTGTTTCTGACCGGTGGCACGTCCTTCGTGCCAGCCGTTCGAAAACTGTTCGCCGAGCGGTTCGGCAACGAACGACTGATGTCGGGCGACCAGTTCGAGTCGATCGCCTACGGCCTTGCTTTGATCGGACACAGCCCGGACCCCGACCGCTGGACCGCAAGCGGCGGGATTGCGCCGCGGGCAGGGGCGTAGTGCATTTCGCGATTGTGTGCGCGCCTCGTCCTTCCAGACGCTATTACTTGATCTCAGGCTCGACGAGCCTCGCCAGATTGCGCAGCGATTCCTGCCATCCGAGATAGCACGCCTCCGGCGGGATGGCGTCGGGGATGCCGGCCTGCGTGATATCCACCTCGGTGCCGACGGATACTTTCTTCAGGATCACGGTGACCTGGATCTCGCCCGGCAGATTGGGGTCGTCGAACCTGTCGGTGTAGCGCAGACGTTCGGCGGGGACGAGTTCGAGATATTCGCCGCCGAAAGCGTGGCTGTTGCCCGTCGTGAAGTTGCGGAACGACATCTTGAACGTGCCCCCGACCTTCGGCTCGAAATGATGGACGGTGCAGGTGAAGCCGTTCGGCGGAAGCCATTTCGCCAGCGCATCAGCCTCCAGGAAGGCGCGATAGACTTTCTCCGGGCTGGTCGTGAGAACGCGGTGCAGGCGGACAGTGCTGGGCATGATCATCTTCCTCATGAATCGCCGGGCTCGACGTCAGCGTCTATTGCCCTTTCATGTCTAGATGACGGACGAGATACCCCCGATCCGACAGGGCGTTTCGATTTTTTGATGGATGGCCGGCAAACTGCCGCCACGTCCTGCGGCGTCATGGTGAATGCGAGATTGTAGCCGGGGATCGTCGGAATGTTCCGCCCGCCTGCTGCGTGAGGCGCCGACGGCGGAAGCTGGCCGGCGATCACGCGCTCGAGTGCATCGGTTGCAGTTATTGATCGAGTCGAATCTGCGCGGTTTTGACAATGTCCTGCCAGCGCGCGATCTCTTCGGTCATCCGCCGCTTGAGCGGTTCGGGGCCTCGCTGGTCCGGCGGTGGCAGGATCAAGCCTACCAGTTCGAGCCGTTTCCGCACGCCGTCATCGTCGAGCGCTGAGCGAAGCGCATCCGAGAACCGGTCGCGAATGGCGTCGGGAGCGCCTTTCGGCAGGTAGAACGCGAACCAGCTCGATGCGACAAACTGTGGAAGCCCTGCTTCCCGGGACGTCGGTGTGTCCGGCAATTGCGGAACACGTGCGGCGGCCGAAACGGTCAGAAAGCGCAGATTGTTGTCACCCAGGAAGGGAAGAACGTCGCCCAACAGTCCACAACTGAAGTCGCTGCGGCCCGCGACCAGGTCAGTCATCGCCAGCGCTGATCCGCGATATGGCACCTCCACCGGCTTGAATCCGATCACGGAGGTGAACAGCAGACAGCTGATGTGGCTGATCGAACCGACACCCGCATGGCCCAAGGTGAGGTCCGGGCCACGCGCCTTGGCGATCGCAATGAACGACGCCATGCTATCTGCGGCGAGGTCGCGGCGAACGACGACGAGGATCGGCGTTTCCGCAACCAGGCCAATCGGCGTGAAATCAACCAGCGGGTCATAACGGAGGTTTGGATACAGCGCGACTGATGCCGCATGCGTCCCGACGTGACCGCTGACGAGGGTATAACCGTCGGGCGCGCTTTTCGCGACGCGCGTTGAGCCGGTCGTGCCGCCCGCCCCGGCGACGTTCTCGACAATGATCGGCTGCCCGAGTTTTCGCGCCATGTGTTCGGACACGATCCGGCTCATCACGTCATTCGGGCCGCCAGCCGCGAACGGGACGACCAACGTGATCGGCCGTGACGGGAACGGCGACTCGGCCTGTGCCGCATTCAATAGTGTCAGCACCGCAACTGCGACGAGGGCCGTGTGCTCGCGTTTCAGAATCATATGGCCTCACTCCGCATCAATGGCATCGCCTTGCACCGCATTGGCCGGTCGATCGGCACAGGCGGCGAGGACACGATCGACCTCACGGCCGGACAGGCCGATGTATCGGGCCGGGTCCGCGGCCGCCTCGATCTCATGCACGGCGATGTGGGCCGTCACGGCCGGATCTCGCGAAAGGCTCTGGGCTAGTGTCAGGCCTGAAGCGATGGCGTGCGTGCATGCCGCACCCACCATCTCGTGCGCATGATGGCGCCCGACGTGCGGAGCCAGCACCATCATGACGGCCTCGGCGGCGATGAGCCCCTGTGTCCGCCCAAGATTGGCCTGCATCGCATCGGGTCTGACGACCAGTCCGCTGCAGAGGCGAACAGCGTTGTCCATGGCCCGAGAGACCAGCACGAACGCTTCCGGCAGCAACAACCATTCGGCTTGCCACGGTCCCGTCGCCCGTTCGTGGTCGTGGACCGAAGCGTCGAGCATGGCGCTTGCCAGCCGGCGCAGCGATGGTCCGGTACTGAGAATTTGCTCGCAGATGATCGGGTTTCGTTTGTGCGGCATGGTGCTGGAGGCGCCATGGCCCTGGCCGCCTGGCTCCAGCAGTTCGCCGACCTCGGTCTGCGCCATCAACACGACATCGGTCGCGATCTTGCTCAGGGTCGCCGAGATCAGGCCAAGCAGGCAAACCGTCTCGGCCAACCCATCGCGCGCGGCGTGCCATGCCACCAGGGGCTCGCCGAGTCCGAGTTCGCTGGCCAGTGCAGCGCGGACGCTGTCGCCATCATCCCCGAGCGATGCGAACGTGCCGACCGCACCGCCGAACTGGACCTGCAGGACCCTTGGTTTGAGTTCGGCGAGCCGTTGCCTGTGGCGCAGCAGGCCCGACAGCCAGACGGAAACCTTGAACCCGAAGGTGATCGGGATCGCGTGTTGAAGCTTGGTCCTGCCGACCATGGGCGTATCGCGATGGGTACGCGCCAGATCCGCAAGCGTCGATATCAGGCGCTCCAGATCGCGGTGGATGAGCTCGAGCGCGTCGCGTATCTGCATCACGAGCGCGGTGTCCATGATGTCCTGGCTCGTGGCGCCCCAATGGACGAATTCGCCATGGGGTTCGCCGGTGAGCCGGATCAACTGCTCGACCAGGTTCACGACCGGCAAGCCGGCGCGCAAAGTGCCCGCGGCCAATTCATTGAGATCGAGTAGTTCAGTACGTGCAGCGGAGGCGATCGCAGCAGCAGCATCGGCAGGAATCACGCCGAGCTGCCCTTGAACCTTCGCCAGCGCGACCTCGACCAGAAGCATGGACTCAAGTGAATTGCGCTCACTGAAAATAGCGCGCATCGGGGCGGTGCTGAAGATATCGGCGAGGTGACGGCTGCTGAAGACCGTTCCGGGCTCGAAACTCAGCATGGCCGTGTCGCGATCATGGACGACCGAACGCGCGCGCGTTCAAACCAGCCGGCAAGCCTTGGTCTCTCGGAACGCCATGACAGATGCCCCGCGCGAAAATCGATATAGTCAAGTGCACAGGCGAGCCCGATGTCGCCGAGGTCGAAGCGCCGGTCATCGAGGTCGAATCGAGCTTCAATCGATGACAGC
This sequence comes from Bradyrhizobium sp. WSM4874, assembly GCF_055811835.1. Lineage (NCBI taxonomy): Bacteria > Pseudomonadati > Pseudomonadota > Alphaproteobacteria > Hyphomicrobiales > Nitrobacteraceae > Bradyrhizobium > Bradyrhizobium sp. WSM4874. The sequence goes on along the minus strand of NZ_JBVVPR010000003.1, from coordinate 179,291 downwards.
GTCCGCGCAATCGCTCGCTCCTGACGCGCAACCCAATCCGCCCAGCGCATCTCCGATGGCCTGCGCCCTTCGATAGCGCAGATGAAGGTTGCATCGATCAGGCCCTGATACAGCGCAGCGCGTCCAAGACAGAGGTGTCGTGCAGGCTGCTCGTTCGGGATCAGTCGCGAGTCGATGGTCAGACCGTGCAGGGCCTGTCCGATCGTGTCGCTCTCGGTCACAAGCGTTCCGTCGGCGAGAACGAGTGCCGGCACTTTGGAAAGCGGGTTGATGTCGGTGAAGTGATGTAGCTCGAGCCAGGGGTCGACTTCGATAAACTGAATCGCGTCGTTCAATCCGAGCTCATGAATGGCGACTCTTACCTTGCGGGTGTAGGGCGACGTCTGATTCAAAAATAGCCGCATCGATCGGTATCGATCCCTCCGTCGTCGCGCCTCATTGCGCAGCCGTACGGCTTGACTTCGATCAAGCCTAGGTCACCCCCTCGTTTTGTAAAAATGCATTATTGCGATGCATGCGTTCTGAATTGGAGAACGCCGTCGAGCGCATGTGGCGCTCGGCAGCCCTCCCAGAGCAGCTGGCGGCGAATGATGAGTGTGCTCGGTGGCGGCGTCCTGGACCTACCGCCGGGCTCCCGAGGCGTTAAATTCGGTCAAGCCTTGCAAATGGCGAGGATGAGGTATACGTTGAGGCTGTTCGTTCAGCCGCTGTGCCTTGTTGAATGCGCCCGCGGGCTCCTTTTCCATAGACATCGACGAATAGAATTTGTTCTGCGTGACGATCACGCGGAACCTGCGCGTATGCGCTTTGGAGAAGAAAATGACGACAGGTACTGTGAAGTGGTTTAACGGCCAGAAGGGCTTTGGATTCATTCAGCCGAACGACGGCGGCAACGATGTGTTCGTTCACATCAGCGCGGTCGAGCGGGCTGGTCTTGCAGGTCTCGCTGAAGGCCAAAAGGTCAACTTCGAGCTCAAGACCGACAAGATGCGGGGCAAGGTCAGCGCTGAGAATCTCTCGCTGGCCTAAAGCCTTGGTGCCGTTTCACGGATGTACTGAAACGGCCATGCCACCCGCTCGATCCCAGGATTGAGCGGGTTTTTGTCCGTTGCAAAGCAGGGTGAATAATGAGCGCCAAGAGACCGGCCGAACCGTCACCCGAAAGCATCGCGCGTTCTAACCGTCAGCGTTTGGCCGCTGAGGAAGGCGCCCGGGCGATGGTTGATGTTGGCAAGCAAGCCGTCGATGTTCGCAAGAACATGGCGCGGCTTCGAGAGCTGCGCGAAGCCAAGGAAGCGGCAGACGCCGCCCTTCAGGCATCGTTGCCAGCGGTCACGCCAACGAAGCGCAAGAAGAAGGTGACGCCATAGCTGCCTTCCATTGCGCCGACGACAACTCGGAGAGGACCGACCACATGCCCAAGAGTGCGGGTCGTGCCTAGAATCAAGTCGGATGGCGGTGGTACCATCACCTTCTTTCTCGCGCTTGGCGCGGGCCGACAGATGTGCCGTCTTGCGACGACGTTCCTGACGCAGAAACAGGCTTTCAGCTATCTTCGCAAGAACCGGACGGAGCTCGAGCGGGTGGCGCGGGCGCAGCTCGCTTCTGGTGCCGTCGAAGACGGAATCGTCGTGCTATCGATGCTGTAGATCAGGCGGATTTCGGCGCCCCGCCTTCAGCGGAATCCGCGGTCGGAGCCTGGGACCGACGCTCTTATTCAGAGCCGCTTCCCGGCTTCGCCTCCCGGGCCAATCGCTCCGCTTTCAGCCGTTCGCGATTCTCGTTGAAGGAATTCTGGTCCTTCGCATAGTCGTTCATCGGCTTCTGCGTTGTCGCCGGCTTGAACGCCTTGTTGGCTTCACGCTTGGCGCGATCAGAGGATTGATCTTTCGACATTTAAGCCCTCAATTTAATCAACGAGCGTGGTCCTGGCGAGTGCCGGACGCGCCGCCGCCGTGCCTGAACTGAAAGGCCGACTTGCCACCCTCGCAAACGAAGGAGACCAGTTCTTCAGCGTGAGGCAGATCTTTGCGAGGCGTGCTGCACTCGCTGTGGAGATGACATGCTGGCATTTCCGGGCGTGCTCGCATTCCCGGGAGCACGGCGGACGAGGGAGTAACGGCCGGCCACCGCATCAGTTCCTCGCGGACCAATCTTTAATCCAGCCTTCGCGGCGCGGCAAGCGTGCCGATCGTGCGATGCAGCTCTTCCGCATCAACAAAAAGGCCGCCGAAGCCGGCGGCCTTTCGCGTCGTGAGATAAGCCCGCTTACTCCGCGGCCTGCTTCTGCGGCGGATCAAGCGCGCCGGACTTGTGGATATCGGCGACCTGATGGTCCGAGAAGCCGAGCACGGTGCGCAGGATCTCGTCGGTGTGCTCGCCGAGCAGCGGGGAGCGCTCCACATCGCTCGGGGAGTCCGACAGCTTGATCGGGTTGCCGACCGAGATGTACTTGCCTCGGGTGGGGTGGTCGACCTCGACCACGGTGCCGGTCGCGCGCAGCGACTGGTCCTCGGCGATCTCCTTCATCGACAGGATCGGTCCGCAGGGGATGTCGTCCTTGTTGAGGATTTCCATCGCCTCGAACTTCGTCTTCGTCATCGTCCACTGTTCGATGCGGCCGAAGATCTCGTTGAGGCGCGGCAGGCGGACGGCCGGCTTGGCGTAGTTCGGATCGGTCTTCCAGGAGGGCTCACCGATCACGTCGCAGATCTTCTCCCAGACCGGGGCCTGGGTGATGAAGTAGATGTAGGCGTTCGGATCGGTCTCCCAACCCTTGCACTTCAGGATGCGGCCGGGCTGGCCGCCGCCGGAATCGTTGCCGGCACGCGGCACGGCATCGCCGAACGGAATGCCTTCGCCGAACTGGCTGTATTCCTTGAGTGGACCATGGGCGAGGCGCTGCTGGTCGCGCAGCTTGACGCGCGCGAGGTTGAGCACGCCGTCCTGCATCGCAGCCGTCACCTTCTGGCCCTTGCCGGAATGGGTGCGCTGATAGAGTGCGGTGACGATGCCGAGCGCCAGATGCAGGCCGGTGCCGCTGTCGCCGATCTGCGCGCCGGTCACCAGCGGCAGGCCGTCGCGGAAGCCGGTGGTGGAGGCGGCGCCGCCGGTGCACTGCGCGACGTTCTCATAGACCTTGCAGTCTTCGTACGGTCCGGGACCAAAGCCCTTGATCGAGGCGACGATCATCTTCGGGTTGATGGCCTGGATCTTCTCCCAAGGGAAGCCCATGCGGTCGAGCACGCCGGGGCCGAAGTTCTCGACCAGCACGTCGCACTTCTTGATGAGCTCGGTGAGAACTTCCTTGCCCTTGGGGTTCTTGGTGTCGAGCGTGATCGAGCGCTTGTTGTGGTTGAGCATGGTGAAATACAGGCTGTCTACGTTCGGGATGTCCTGCAGCTGGCCGCGGGTGATGTCACCCACACCCGGACGTTCCACCTTGATCACGTCGGCGCCGAACCATGCGAGCAACTGCGTGCAGGTCGGCCCGGACTGGACGTGGGTGAAGTCGAGAATGCGAACGCCCTCGAGCGCTTTTGTCATCGTGTTGCTCCTGTTACTCTTCTGTTTCCGTCATGCCCGCGAAGGCGGGCATCCAGTATTCGCTGAAGGTTCAGTTGGGCCTCAGTGCTCGCCTCAGGGATGATCTGGCGATCACTGGATCCCCGCTTGCGCGGGGAATGACCCGGCGGCTGGTTACTTCTTCTTCTGCAGAACGCTCTGCGGATTGAGGTTGCCGATGCGGCCGCTCTCGGAACCGGCGGCCGGATCGATCACGGCGTTGATGAGCGTCGGCTTGCCCGAAGCCATCGCTTCGTTGACCGCGCGCTTGAGCTCGTCCGGCGAGGTCGCGTTCACGCCGACGCCGCCGAAGGCTTCCATCATCTTGTCGTAGCGGGCGCCCTTGACGAACACCGTCGTCGCCGGATCGGCATTGGCGCCGTTGACGTCGGTGCCGCGATAGATGCCGTCATTGTTGAAGATGACGACGCAGATCGGCAAATTGTAGCGGCAGATGGTCTCGACCTCCATGCCGGAGAAGCCGAAGGCCGAGTCGCCTTCGACCGCGAGCACGGGGTGGCCGGTCTCGAGAGTCGCCGCGATCGCCTGGCCCATGCCGATGCCCATCACGCCCCAGGTGCCGACGTCGAGACGCTTGCGCGGCTTGTACATGTCGATGACGCCGCGGGCGAGGTCGAGCGTGTTGGCGCCCTCGTTGACGAGGATCGCCTCGGGATGATCCTTGATGACGTTCTTCAGCACGCCGAGCGCGCCGTGATAGTCCATCGGCGATTTGTTGTTCATGAGCTTCGGCGCCATCTTGGCGACGTTCTCTTCACGCTTGGTCGAAATCGCCTTGGTCCATTCGGCCGGCGGGGCGGTCCAGCCCGAAGCCATCGCCTGGTTGAAGGCGGAGACGACCGAGCCGATGTCGCCGACGACCGGCGCGACGATCTCGACATTGGAGTCCATTTCCCTGGGCTCGATGTCCACCTGGATGAATTTCTTGGGCGCTTCGCCCCAGTTCTTGCCCTTGCCGTGCGAGAGCAGCCAGTTCAGCCGGGCGCCGATCAGCAGCACGACATCGGATTCCTTCAGCACCGTCGAGCGGGCCGCGCCTGCGCACTGCGGATGCGTGTCGGAGAGGAGGCCCTTGGCCATGCTCATCGGCAGGAAGGGGACGCCGCTTTTCTCGACGAAGGTTTTGATCTCTTCGTCGGCCTGCGCATAGGCTGCGCCCTTGCCGAGGATGATGAGCGGACGCTTTGAGCTCTTCAAAACATCGAGCGCGCGCTTGATCGAAGCGGGCGAGGGGATCTGCGCGGGAGCCGCGTCGATCACCTTGACCAGCGACTTCCGGCCGGCATCGGCGTTCATCACCTGGCCGAACAGTTTTGCCGGCAGGTCGAGATAGACGCCGCCCGGACGGCCGGAGACGGCGGCACGGATGGCGCGGGCAAGACCGATGCCGATGTCCTGGGCGTGCAGCACGCGATAGGCTGCCTTGCACAGCGGCTTGGCGATCGCGAGCTGGTCCATCTCTTCGTAGTCGCCCTGCTGGAGGTCGACGATCTCGCGCTCGGAAGAGCCCGAGATCAGGATCATCGGGTAGCAGTTGGTGGTGGCGTGCGCGAGCGCGGTGAGACCGTTGAGGAAGCCGGGCGCGGAAACGGTGAGGCAGATGCCGGGCTTCTTGGTGAGGTAGCCGGCGATGCCCGCCGCATAACCGGCGTTCTGCTCGTGGCGGAAAGAAATCATGCGAATACCGGCCGCCTGCGCCATGCGGCCCAAATCCGTGATCGGGATGCCCGGCACATTATAGATGGTGTTGATGCCGTTCAGCTTGAGCGCGTCGATGACGAGATGAAAACCATCCGTCAATTCCTGCTCGGTGCCCGGTGCTTCGGACTTGGTCGCGGTATTCAGCATGGGCCTTGTCTCCCTGGTCTCAAGATGCCGTTTCAGGCTTTTGGGGGCGATGCCTCGCCCTTCTGGTGAACGTTGCTTGCTAGAAGAGTTCCTGACCATGCGCTTCGACGTAAGCGGCAAGGCCAAGGGTGTGATCGCGGGCGCGCTTCTCGGCCAGCTCGGTATCGCGCGCCTCCAGGGCTTCGATCATGCCGAGATGCTCGGGTAGCGACGTCGCGGTGCGGTCCTTGCGTCCGATCGTCAGCTGCCGATAGCCACGCACGTGCAGCAGCAGGTCGTTGGTGAGATCGACCAGCACCGGCGATTCCGACAGCGAGATCAGCGCCTGGTGGAAGGCGATGTTGGCGCGCGAATATTCCTCGACGTGATCCTGAGGGAGGCGGTCCTTGCCAAAATCCTTGAAGTAGTCGCGCAGCGCCGTGATGTCTTTCTTGCGCGCCGTGGCGGTGATGAGGCGCGCGGCCATGCTCTCCAGCGCCGCCCAGGCGCGGATCATGTCCACGATCTCGCTCTTGGTCCTTCGCACCACCATGATGCCGCGGCGCGGAACCGTCTTCACGAAACCGTCTTGCTCGAGCATGGCGATGGCTTCGCGGATCGGCGTGCGGCTCACACCCAGGCGCTCGGACAACGCGCGCTCGTCGAGCATCACCGGCTCGGGCGTCGAGTAGATGTCCATCTTGAGGATGGCTTCTTTCAAGGCGTCATACGCCTTGTTCTTGAAGCTCGACTCCGGGGCAATACGAACGATTGCGATATCTGCCTCGGCCATGTTCGGCAACGCCTTGGTTGGTTTCCGCAGTGACACGACGAATCTCCTCCAGTGGGAGTCGTCTTTTACAGGATTATTAACGGGAAAGTTTTTGGCATACCAAATACCAAGATGTCAAGCTGCCTATTTTTTGCAGCGTTCTAAGGTGCGCGGCAGCTTGACAAGTTGGCTTCTGGCATACCAAATGCCATCGCCAGCCATTTTTGATCCAAGCCGGCGGAGTAACCTCGGCTTTATGCCACTCCGTTCCGCGACATGGAACAGAGCGCGGCGAATGGAAAGCATCACGGGCAGCCGCAACACGCGCGCGCTTTGAGAACGCAAGAACCAAGGTCAAGGGAGAGCCACATGTCCAATTCCAAAGATGCCGTCCGCAAGGTGCTTGACCAAGTCAAAGCGGACAAGCGCACCAGCCTGACCGCGCCGGAAGGCAAGCTGGTCTGCGACGCCTACGGCATTGCGGTGCCGAAGGAGGGTGTGGCGAAGTCGGCCGGCGAGGCCGGCAAAATGGCCGCCTCGATGGGCTTTCCGGTGGTGATGAAGATCGTCTCGCCGGACATTCTCCACAAGACCGAAGCCGGCGGCGTCATCGTCGGCCTCAAGACGGCCGAGGACGCCGAGAAGGCCTACGAGACGATCCTCTCGAACGCCAGGAAGTACAAGTCCGATGCCAAGATCGAGGGTGTCCAGGTGCAGCAGATGCTGGCCGGCGGCACCGAAGTGATCGTCGGGTCGATCACCGACGCCTCGTTCGGCAAGCTGGTTGCCTTCGGCCTCGGCGGTGTGCTGGTCGAAGTCCTGAAGGACATTACCTTCCGCCTCGCGCCCGCCACCAAGCAAGACGCGCTGTCGATGCTCGACGGCATCCAGGCGCATGAGATTCTGAAGGGCGTTCGCGGCGGCGAGCCGGTGAACCGCACCGCGCTTGCGGATGTCATCGTCAAGGTCTCCCAGCTCGTCACGGATTTCCCCGAGATCGTCGAGCTCGATCTCAACCCGGTGTTCGCGACGGCCAAGGACGCGATCGCGGCCGACGTGCGCATCGTCGTCGACTTCGCTTACGTGCCCAAGCCGAAGCCGCGCCCGACCGAAGAGATCGTCGCAGCCATGAGCCGCATCATGCAGCCGAAGGCGGTTGCCGTGGTCGGCGCTTCGGCCGAAGACGGCAAGATCGGCAATTCCGTGATGAAGAACCTCATCAACGGCGGCTACAAGGGCGACATCTACCCGATCCATCCCAAGGCCGCCGAGATCCTCGGCTACAAGGCGTATAAGAGCGTCAAGGACGTGCCCGGCGTAATCGACACCGCGGTGTTCGCAATTCCTGCGAAGTTCGTGGCCGCGGCGCTCACCGAATGCGGCGAGAAGAAAATTCCCGGCGCGGTTCTGATCCCGTCGGGCTTCGCGGAAGCCGGCGCGCCTGAGCTTCAGGCCGAGATCGTCGAAGTCGGCAAGAAGTACGACATCCGCCTGATGGGACCGAACATCTACGGCTTCTATTATACGCCTGCCAATCTCTGCGCGACCTTCTGCACCGCCTACGACGTCAAGGGTCACGCGGCGCTGTCCTCGCAGTCGGGCGGCATCGGTATGGCCATCATCGGCTTCTCCCGTTCGGCCAAGATGGGCGTGTCGGCGATCGTTGGTCTCGGCAACAAGTCCGATATCGACGAGGACGATCTGCTCGCCTTCTTCGAGCAGGATCCGAACACGAATCTGATCGCGCAGCACTGCGAAGACCTCAAGGACGGCCGCGCCTTTGCGGAAGCGGCAAAGCGCGTCTCCAAGAAAAAGCCGGTCATCGTGCTCAAGGCCGGCCGCACCTCGGCCGGTGCGAAGGCGGCCTCGTCGCACACCGGCGCGCTCGCCGGCAACGACAAGATCTACGAGGACGTCCTGGCGCAGTCCGGCGTGATCCGCGCCCGTTCGCTGCGGCAGTTGCTCGAGTTCGCGCGCGGCGTTCCGGTGCTGCCGACGCCAAAGGGCGAGAACGTGCTGATCATCACCGGTGCCGGCGGCTCGGGCGTGCTGCTGTCGGACTCCTGCGTCGACAACGGCCTCTCGCTGATGGCGATGCCGGCGGATCTGGATGCGGCCTTCCGCAAGTTCATCCCCCCGTTTGGCGCGGCCGGAAATCCCGTGGACATCACCGGCGGTGAGCCGCCGATCACCTACGTCAACACCGTGAAGCTCGGCCTGACGGACGAGCGCATCCATTCGCTGATCCTCGGCTACTGGCACACCATCGTCACGCCGCCGATGGTGTTCGCCCGCAACATGGTCGAGGTGAAGAAGGAGATGGAGGCCAAGGGCTTCGTGAAGCCGATCGTCGCCTCGCTCGCCGGCGACGTCGAGGTCGAGGAAGCCGCCGAATATCTCTACCAGAACGGCATCCCGGCCTATGCCTATTCGACCGAATTGCCGGTCGAGGTTCTCGGCGCCAAGTACAAATGGGCGCGCGGGGCAGGGCTGCTCTGAGCTACTACTTCACCTCTCCCCGCGCTTGCCCGCCGAACGCTTGGCGAAGGCGGATGCGGGGAGAGGTGAGAACAGTCAGGTCGCGATGGGCAGGAACGTGATCCGGCGCAAATCGATCGAGCCTCGATCGTCATCGGAGGCCGACCACGACGCGCGAGACGGCGGCGTGCAATCCGTCGACCGCGCGCTGTCGATCCTCGAAACATTGTCCGAGGATGACGAGGGCTATCGCCTCAGCGATCTCGCTGTCCGCACCGGGCTCTCCGCCTCGACCGTGCACCGCCTGCTGGCGACGCTGGAAAGCCGCCGCTTCGTGCAATTCGACCGCGCCGAATCCAAATGGCATGTCGGCGTGCGCAGCTTCACCGTCGGCGCGAGCTTTGCCCGGCGGCGCAATTTCAGCGCCCAGGCTATTCCCTATTTGCGCAAGCTGCGTGATCTCACCCGCGAGACGGCCAATCTTGCCATGGTCGACGACGAGTTCATCATCGTGCTGACCCGCATGGAGAGCCGCGAAATCATGCGCTCGCTGACCCAGGTCGGCGGCCGCGTTCCCATGGTGACGTCGGGCGTCGGCAAGGCGGTGCTCGCAACCTATTCCGACGAGGACGTCGGCGCCGTCATCCGCCATCACGGCATGCCACGCCTGACCGAGAAGTCGATCGTGCGGCCGAGCGACCTGTTCAAGGAACTCGAAAAGATCCGCAAGCAAGGCTACGCGCTGGATGATGAAGAGGCCTGCATGGGCCTGCGCTGCGTTGCCGCGGTGGTCTACAACGACTGCGCCGAGCCGCTCGCGGCGATTTCGGTCTCCGGCATGACCAGCCGGCTGACCGATCAGAGGTTACCGGACATCGGGCAAGTCGTCCGGGATGTTGCAGCCGAACTGACGGCCGCGCTCGGCGGGGTAGTTCCGACGCCCCGCTAATCAGAAACCAGAGGTATGTCACTGGACAGTGTCGGCCGTTTTGGCTGATATGCGACCAAACGACACGATGCGGCAAATGTCCGCATGAGCCCGGAGACGTCCCATGTTTCAACTTCCCGCGCGCCTCGTCGGCGCAGCCGTCGCGCTGACCCTTGCGGCAGCCACGCCGGCCCTTGCCCAGCAGCTCGAGCTCAAGCTGATGGCACCGGCGGCGCCGGGCGGTGGCTGGGACCAGACCGCGCGCTCGATGCAGCAGGCGCTGGTCGCCGCCGGCGTCGCACGCAGCGTGCAGGTCACGAACGTTCCCGGCGCCGGCGGTAGCGTCGGCATCGCGCAGTTCGTCAACGGCGCCAAGGGTGACGGCAACCAGCTGATGGTCAACGGCTTCGTCATGGTGGGCGCGCTCGCCATGAACAAATCACCCGTCACGCTCGAACAGGTGACGCCGATCGCGCGCCTCACCGAGGAAATCCAGGTGATCGTGGTGCCGGCGAATTCGCCGATCAAGAACGCGCAGGATCTGGCCGCAGCGGTGAAGGCCGACATCGCCAAGGTGACCTTCGCCGGCGGCTCGGCCGGCGGCGTCGATCATGTGATGGCGGCATTGTTCGCCGGCGCCGTTGGCGCCGACGCGAAGAAGATCAATTACATCCCGTTCTCGGGTGGCGGCGAGTCGCTCGCCGCCATTCTCGGCGCGAAGGTCACCGCCGGCATTTCGGGCCTCAGCGAATATGATGGGCAGATCAAGTCCGGCAAGCTGCGCGCGATCGGCGTGACCTCGGAGAAGCGCATCCTAGGGAGCGACATCCCGACGTTCAAGGAGCAGGGCATCGACCTCGTGATCGCCAACTGGCGCTCGGTGGTCGCGCCTCCCGGAATCACGCCGGAGCAGCGCAAGACGCTGAGCGACGCGGTCGAGAAGATGGTGAAGTCGGACGCCTGGAAGGACATCCTCAAGCAGAAGGGCTGGGAAGATGCCTATCTCGGCGGCGACGCCTTCGCCGAGTTCCTGAAGAAGGAAACGGTACGTGTGACGGACGTGCTGAGATCAGTCGGCCTGATCAAGTCATGACCACAGGCGATCCCGTCCAGCCGCCGCGGCGCGTCGATCGCGCCGGCATCGTGATTGCGGCGTTGCTCGCAGGTCTTGCCGGGGTGCTGGTCTGGGACGCGCGCGGGCTGCAATCGACCGCGATGTACGGGATGGGGCCGGAAGCCATGCCGATCGTGATCGCCTCCGGCCTCGCGCTGCTTGCGATCGGCAATCTCGTTGACGCGTTGCGCGGCAGTCTGCCGGCACGCGAGAGCGCCGATCCCGTGCCTGTGGTCTTGATCCTCGCCGGCCTTGCGCTGCTGATCGGCATCATCGGCTTCGGCGGCGGGTTCATCCTGGCGACATCGGCGCTGTTCGTCACGACCTCGGCAGCATTTGGGCGCCGCGCCGTGCTCGTCGATTCCGCCATCGCCCTCGTGATGTCGACCCTCATTTACCTCGCGTTCGACCGGCTGTTGACGTTGAGCCTTCCGGCCGGCCCCCTGGAGCGACTGCTGTGATGGACACCTTTGCCGCGCTGGCCCACGGCATGGCGGTCGCCGTCCAGCCGATGAATCTCCTCTACGCCCTGATCGGCGTGTTCCTCGGCACCGCCGTGGGCGTGCTGCCCGGCATCGGCCCAGCGTTGACGGTCGCGCTGCTGCTGCCGGTGACGTACAAGCTCGATCCCGGCGGTTCGCTGATCATGTTTGCCGGCATTTATTACGGCGGCATGTATGGCGGATCGACCACGGCCATCTTGATCAACACGCCCGGCGAGAGCGCCTCAATGGCGACGGCGCTCGAAGGCAACAAGATGGCCAAGGCCGGCCGCGGCGGGCCGGCGCTCGCGACCTCCGCGATCGGCTCCTTCGTCGCCGGCACCATCGCCACCATCGGGCTTGCATTTCTCGCGCCGTGGTTGGTCGATTTCGCGGTGCGCTTTGGCCCGGAGGACTATTTCGCGCTGATGTGCGTCGCTTTCGTCACGGTGTCGGCGACCTTCGGCGATTCCCCGATCCGCGGCCTGACCAGCCTGTTCATTGGTCTGACGTTGGGCCTCGTCGGCATCGACAAGCTGACCGGCCAGGCGCGGCTTGCGTTCGGCGTGCCCGAGCTGCTCGACGGCGTCGAGGTGACGACGCTCGCGGTCGGCCTGTTCGCGGTGGGCGAGGCGCTCTACGTCGCATCGCGCCGCCACCACACCGAGGAGAAGCTCGAGCCGGTGCGCGGCTCGCTGTGGATGACCAAGGAAGACTGGAAGCGATCGTGGAAGCCGTGGCTGCGCGGCACCATGTTCGGCTTCCCGATCGGTGCGCTGCCTGCCGGCGGAGCGGAGATCCCGACCTTCCTGTCCTATTCTTGCGAGAAGCGGCTGACCAAATACCCCGAAGAATTCGGCAAGGGCGCGATCGAAGGTGTCGCAGGACCGGAGGCCGCCAACAACGCTTCGGCTGCGGGCACGCTGGTCCCACTCCTGACGCTGGGATTGCCGACCTCGGCGACCGCCGCGATGATGCTGGCGGGCTTCCAGCAATACGGCCTCAACCCGGGGCCGCTGCTGTTCGCCGAGCGGCCCGACCTCGTGTGGGGCCTGATCGCGAGCCTGTTCATCGCCAATTGCATGCTGCTGGTACTCAATCTGCCGCTGGTAGGCCTGTGGGTGCGGCTGCTGGCGATCCCGCAGCCGTGGCTCTATGCCGGCATCCTCGTGTTCGCGACCATGGGCACCATCGCCGCAAAGCCGTCGGTGGTTGAACTGTCGATGCTGGCCGGCTTCGGCGTGCTCGGCTTTCTGATGCGGCGGTTCGACTTTCCGATCGCGCCCGTCGTGGTCGGCCTGATCCTCGGCCCGATCGCCGAGAGCCAGCTGCGTCGCGCGCTCGCGATCAGTCTGGGCGATCCCATGACGCTGCTCCAGAGCCCGATCTCGGCGACGCTGCTTGCGCTGGCGTTGATCGCGCTGCTGGCACCCTTCGTGCTGAAAGGGATGGGACGCTTCAAGGCGAACGAGGACTAGCCATCCCGACGCGAGCGTCTTCTCGTGCTAAGTCCATCTCGTGAGGGAAAGTCATGCCGTCAGAGCTCCGTTCGCCCCGTCTCGCCGTCCTGATCGATGCCGACAATGCTTCGGCGAAGATCGCGGATGGACTGTTCGAGGAGATTGCCAAGATCGGGGAGGCCAGCGTCCGGCGCATCTACGGCGACTTCTCCAATGCCAGGTCGAGGGGCTGGGCCGACATCCTGTCGAAGCACGCCATCATCCCGCAGCAGCAGTTCGCCTACACGACGGGAAAGAACGCCTCGGACATCACCCTGGTCATCGACGCGATGGACCTGCTTCACAGCGGCCGGTTCGACGGCTTTTGCCTGGTTTCGTCGGACAGCGATTTCACCCGTCTCGCCGCCCGGATCCGGGAGCAGGGCATCGATGTCTTTGGGTTCGGCGAACAGAAGACGCCGGAGAGCTTCCGGCAGGCCTGCCGAAGGTTCGTCTACACGGAGAACCTGCTTCCCGCCCCGGCGAACACCCAGGACGCCGCCTCGCGATCGACCTCGCTTCAGCCACCTGATGCCGCAACGCCCATCATCAAGAAGGTCATCACCCAGATGGAGAGCGAGGACGGCTGGGTGACGCTTGGGGAAGTCGGCCGTCAGCTCGCCAATCTCGCGTCCGATTTCGATCCGAGAACGTTCGGCTTCCGCAAACTGAGTGACCTCGTGCGCAAGACGAATGCGTTCGAGATCGACGAGCAGAACGGGAGGTCGATGCGGATTCGGGTCAAGCCCGCTGCCGCAGCGGCCCCGAGACGACGGAACTCGCGCAGACCCGCGAGGTCAGGGACGGCAGGCACTTCGCCGCCTAAGGCGTAAGCAGGGCGTGCCGTTATATTTGCGCTTGCCCGGTCCGGCGCAGGGCGTAACCATCCCAGGGTCATAACGCCACGCGAGGGTCCTGATGACCAGACTTACCCGCTTCGCCGTCGCACCGCTGCATTCGATGACCCGCCGTCTTGCCGATGTGGCCTCGGCGCGTGTCGCGCCGGATCTCGTCGTCACCGGCGCGCGGGTGCTCTCGACCTATTCGGAGCGCATCCACGCGAGCCGCGAAATCTGGATCACCGGCGGCCGCGTTGCTGCGGTGAAGCCGACGGGTGCCGCGAAGAAAGTCTTCGGCAACGTGCCGGTTTACGACGCGGCCGGCGGCATCGTCGCGCCGGGGCTGGTCGACCCGCACATCCACATCGAATCCTCGATGGTGACGGCCTGCGCCTATGCCGAAGCGGCTCTGCTCAACGGCACCACCACGATCTTCTGCGACAGCCACGAGATCGGCAACGTGATGGACGTCGCCGGCGTCGAAGCGATGCTGGAGGACGCGCGCGAGGCGCCGCTGTCGATCTTCCTGACGGTGCCCTCCACGGTTCCTGCGACTTCGGCCGCACTGGAGACTGCGGGCGGCGACCTCACGCCGGACAAGATCGCCGGCCTGTTCGACCGCTGGCCGGAAGCCGTCGGGCTCGGCGAGAAGATGGATTTTGTGCCCGTGACCATGGGAGACGAGCGCAGCCATGCGATCCTCGCCGCTGCCTTGAAACGCGGACGGCCGGTGTCCGGTCACGTCTACGGCCGCGAATTCGTTGCGGCCTATGCGGCGAGCGGCGTCACCGACACCCATGAGGCGATCGACCGCGACATCGCCGACGATTTGCTCGATGCCGGCGTCTGGGTGTTCCTGCGCGGGGGACCGCCGACCACGCCCTGGCACTCGCTGCCGCAGGCGATCCGGACCATCACCGAGCTCGGGGCCTCGCACAAGCGCACCGCCGTGTGCACCGACGATCGCGATGCCGACGATCTCCTGCTGTTTGGGCTCGATTGGGTGGTGCGCGAAGCCGTGAAGGCAGGGATGTCGCCGGAGCAGGCCTGGTCGATGGGCTCGCTGCATGGCGCGACGCGCTTCGGCATGGACAGCGATATCGGCGGGCTCGGCGGCGGCCGCCGCGCCGATCTCGTGCTGATGGACGATAATCTGAAGCCGCAATGCACCTGGTATGGCGGCGAGCTCGTGGTCGAGAACCGCAAGATCACGCCGAAGCTCGATCAGGCGCTGTCGCAGCGCTATCAATACCCGAAGGCGGCCTATGCGACCGTGAAACTGCCCGAGAAGGTCAAGCTGACGCCGGAGCTTCCGGCGAAAGCCTGTACCGTCAACGCGATCAAGACGGCGTTGCCCGGCATCACGCTGATTCATGAGAAGATCGCGACCGAGCCCGCAAAGGACTGGCCCTCACTGTTCGCCCGCTACGGCCTGTGCTTCGTCACGGTGGTCGAGCGTCACGGCAAATCGGCCGGCAATGTCGCTTATGGCCTGTTGAAGGACTTCGGCCTGAAGCGCGGCGCGGTCGCCTCCAGCGTCGGGCACGA
Source organism: Bradyrhizobium sp. WSM4874 (assembly GCF_055811835.1). Lineage (NCBI taxonomy): Bacteria > Pseudomonadati > Pseudomonadota > Alphaproteobacteria > Hyphomicrobiales > Nitrobacteraceae > Bradyrhizobium > Bradyrhizobium sp. WSM4874. The sequence goes on along the minus strand of NZ_JBVVPR010000003.1, from coordinate 164,219 downwards.
CAGCCACAACATCATCGTTGCCGGCACCAACGAGGCCGACATGCAGGTCGCGGTCGCCGCCATCAAGGAGCAACAGGGCGCCGTCTGCCTCGTCGCTGAGGGCAAGGTGAGGGCGCTAGTGCCGCTGCCGATCGCCGGCCTCCTGTCCGACAAGCGCGTCACAGAGGTGGCCGAAGAGGTCAAGGTGCTGAAGAAGGAATGGGCGGAAGCCGGCTGCACCATTCCCTACATGGGCTTCAATCTGATTCCGCTATCGGTCATTCCGGAAATTCGTATCACCGACAAGGGACTCGTGCTGGTGCCGCAGATGCAGCTGGCGCCGCTGTTCGAGTGACCGCTTTCACGCGTGTCTCGACTTAACTGACTGAAGCTGCCGCGATTTTTCCGCGGTTGCCGCATCGTGGAAAATAAAATCGATCTCGTTGAGTGCAGCACCCGCGCGCCCGATGATCTCGCTCGAGCCAACATAACCGAGCGAGGTCCGATATGGCGAAGATGCGAGCCATCGATGCTGCCGTGCGAATTCTGGAGAAGGAAGGCATCTCGACCGCCTTCGGCGTTCCCGGGGCCGCGATCAATCCGCTCTACTCGGCGCTGAAGAAGCGCGGCTCAATCCGCCACATCCTGGCGCGCCATGTCGAGGGCGCCTCGCACATGGCCGAGGGCTACACGCGGGCCAAGGCGGGCAATATCGGCGTCTGCATCGGAACTTCGGGGCCGGCGGGCACCGACATGATCACCGGGCTTTATTCGGCGATCGCCGACTCGATCCCGATCCTGTGCATCACCGGCCAGGCGCCGCGGGCGCGGCTCTACAAGGAAGATTTCCAAGCCGTCGACATCGAATCGATCGCAAAGCCCGTGACCAAATGGGCGGTGACGGTGCGCGAGCCGGCGCTTGTGCCACGCGTGTTCAGCCAGGCTTTTCACGTGATGCGCTCGGGAAGGCCCGGCCCCGTGCTGATCGATATGCCGCTCGACGTGCAGCTCGCCGAGATCGAGTTCGACGACGAGACCTATGAGCCGCTGCCGGTCTACAAGCCAACCGCGACCCGCAAGCAGGTCGAGAAGGCGCTGGAGATGCTCAATGCGGCCGAACGGCCGCTGATCGTCGCGGGCGGCGGCGTGATCAATGCTGACGCCTCGGAATTGCTGGTGGAGTTCGCCGAGATCGCCAACGTGCCGGTCGTGCCGACGCTGATGGGGTGGGGAGCCATCCCGGACGACCACGTGCTGATGGCCGGCATGGTCGGTCTTCAAACCAGCCATCGTTACGGCAATGCCACCATGCTCGAATCCGATTTCGTGCTCGGCATCGGCAATCGCTGGGCAAACCGCCACACCGGCTCGGTCGAGACCTACACCAAGGGTCGCACCTTCGTGCATGTCGACATCGAGCCGACCCAGATCGGGCGCGTGTTCAATCCCGATCTCGGCATCGTCTCGGACGCGAAGGCGGCACTCGAACTGTTCGTCGTCGTCTCCAGGGAGTGGCGCCGGTCAGGCAGGCTGCGCGAGCGCCAGGCGTGGCCTGCTTCCTGCCGCGACCGGAAGAAGACGATGCTGCGCAAGAGCCATTTCGACAACGTCCCGATCAAGCCGCAGCGCGTCTACGAGGAGATGACCAAGGCCTTTGGCCGTGACACCTGCTACGTCTCCGTGATCGGCCTGTCGCAGATCGCCGGCGCGCAGTTTCTGGGTGTTTACAAGCCGCGCAACTGGATCAATGCCGGGCAGGCGGGACCGCTCGGCTGGACGCTACCCGCGGCGCTCGGCGTGCGCGCGGCGTGTCCGGATCGGGACATCGTCGCGCTCTCCGGTGACTACGACTTCCAGTTCCTGATTGAAGAGCTCGCGGTCGGGGCGCAATTCAATCTGCCCTACATCCACGTCGTCGTGAACAATTCCTATCTCGGCTTGATCCGCCAGGCCCAGCGCGGCTTCGACATGGACTATCACGTCCAGCTCTCGTTCGAGAACATCAACGCGCCCGAACTCGGCGGCTACGGCGTCGATCACGTCGCCGTCGCCGAAGGGCTCGGCTGCAAGGCGATCCGCGTCACCGATCCCAAGGACGCGCAGGCCGCGTTCGCCACTGCGCGCGAATGGATGGCGAAGCACCGCGTGCCCGTGATGGTCGAGTTCATTCTCGAACGCGTCACCAACATCGCGATGGGCACGGAAATCGACAACATCGTCGAATTCGAGGAGGTGCTGGATTTGCCGCTCGACGAGGTCACGACCGCGCAGTCCGGCGTGCTGCAGCCGGCCGAATAGGGACCAGCATCATGCCGAAATTCGCTGCCAATCTCACCATGCTCTTCAACGAAATGCCGTTCGTGGACCGCTTCGCCGCGGCCAAAGCGGCGGGCTTTTCCGGGGTCGAGTACCTCTTCCCGTATGATTTCGACAAAGCGCAGCTGCGCGAGCAACTCGACAGTCATGGGCTGACGCAGGTGCTGCACAATCTGCCGGCCGGCAATTGGGCGGCAGGCGAGCGCGGCATAGCGATCCTGCCGGATCGTGTCAGCGAGTTCAGGGACGGCGTGTTTCGCGCCATCGACTATGCCAAGGCGCTCGATTGCGAGCAGCTCAACTGTCTCGTCGGCATCGCGCCTGTCGATGCCGATCCGCGCGAACTCAACGAAACCCTGGTCGCAAATCTGCGCTTCGCAGCTTCGACGCTGGCGCGGGAGAACATCAAGCTTCTGGTCGAGCCGATCAACACGCTCGACATTCCTGGCTTCTTCCTCAACGGCACCGAGCAGGCGGTGCAGCTGATCTCCGAAGTCCGCTCGAACAATCTGTTTATCCAGTACGATATCTATCACATGCAGATCATGGAGGGCGATCTCGCCCGTACCATGCAAGAATATCTCCCGCAGATCGCGCACATCCAGCTCGCCGACAATCCCGGCCGTCACGAGCCCGGCACCGGCGAGATCAACTATCCCTTCCTGTTCCGCCATCTCGACGCGATCGGCTATCGCGGCTGGATCGGTTGCGAATACAAGCCGCGCACCACGACGCTGGAAGGCCTGTCCTGGCACGCCGCGCAAACGTTTGAGACCTGAGGAAACTTTGACATGATCGACATCGGCTTTATCGGACTTGGCACCATGGGACGGCCGATGGCCGGCCATCTTCTGGCCGCAGGCCATCGCGTTCTCCTGCACGATGTCGGGCCGGTCGCACCCGAGTTGATTGCTGCCGGCGGCGTTGCCTGCAAGTCAAGCAAGGAGGTCGCGGAGGACGCGGATGCGATCATCATCATGGTGCCGGATACGCCGCATGTGGAGGCCGTGCTGTTCGGCAAGGACGGTGTCGCGGGCGGCATTTCCAAGGGCAAGATCGTGGTCGACATGAGCTCGATCTCGCCGCTGGCGACCAAGGAGTTTGCGAAGAAGATCGAGGCGCTCGGCGCGGATTATCTCGACGCACCGGTGTCAGGCGGGGAGGTCGGTGCCAAGGCGGCAAGCCTCACCATCATGGTCGGTGGCCCCGAGCGCGCCTTCAACACCATGAAGCCGATCTTCGACCGGATGGGAAGGAATGTCACCCGGGTCGGCGCCAATGGCGACGGCCAGACGACGAAGGTCGCCAACCAGATCATCGTCGCGTTGACGATCGAGGCGGTCAGCGAAGCGCTGCTGTTCGCGTCGAAAGCCGGTGCGGATCCGGCGCTGGTGCGGCAGGCCCTGATGGGCGGCTTTGCGTCGTCGCGGATTCTCGAAGTGCATGGCGAGCGCATGGTGAAGCGCAATTTCGATCCCGGCTTCCGCATCGAGCTGCACCAGAAGGATCTCAACCTCGCGCTTGAAGGCGCCCGCGTCCTCGGCCTGTCGCTGCCGAGCACGGCAGTGGCGCAGCAATTGTTCTCGTCTTGCGCCGCGCATGGCGGCAAGGGTTGGGATCACTCGGCAATGGTGCGCGCGCTGGAACTGATGGCGGGGCACGAGATCGCCGCGACCTGAACTGTTACCGGGTAACAGTCTCCACTTGTAGTTCTGCCTAGATCGGGCGGGGAACCGGAACAATGATCCGGCCCCGCGGTTGAAGGCGCACAACAATCACTGGAGACATAAGCACATGAAAACCCGTCTTGCGATTTCGTTGGCTGCCGCGTCGCTGCTGGCGTCGAGTGCGGCCTTTGCTCAGTCGACGACCGAAGAAGGCGCCAGGAACGGCGCACGCGCGGGCGGCGACATTGGCGGCCCGGTCGGAGCGATGGTCGGTGGTACCGTCGGCGCCGCTGTCGGCGCCGGTCTGGAAATTCCGAATGCCATTCTGGGCGGCATCCCGCGTAGTGAATCCGTAGTCGTCGAGGATCGCGTCGTGGTCGGCGAGCCACTGCCGCCGACCGTGGTGCTGCGACCCGTGCCGAACTACACCGAATACCGCTATGCGGTCGTGAACGATCGCCGCGTGATCGTGGAGCCGCGCACGCGCCGCGTCGTCAAGATCATCGACTGATCGATCGAGCGTGAGCTTTGAAGAGACGGGCCCTGCGGAGCATCACTCCGCGGGGCCTTGGCTCGTCAGGGCCGAATTCGCGCGAAACCGCGTCATGCCCCAATCGGCGATGGCCGCGAGCGCGAAGCCGATGCAGGTGGTGCCGGCATCGACCAGAAAGTCCTCCAGCCGCGCATGCCGTCCCGGTGCCCAGAATTGCATCAGTTCGAGCAGGCCGATCAGCACCACGGCGATGGCTGTGGCCGACAGGCGGCGGCGCGGATAGGCGAGACCGAAGGCTAGTCCCACCAGCACGAAGGCGAGGGCATGTTCGCCGTCCTGGCCAAGGTCGGAATGGGGCCGCAGGCCGGGCGGGCCGAGGGTGGCAAAGGCGACGGCGGCGGCAAGCAGCCAGGCAGAGGAGCGAACCAAAAAGGACATCCGCACCGCTTAGCACGGATTGCAGCAGCCTGCCGAGGCGCTAGGATCAGATCGCCGTGTAGTTAATGACGAAATGTTAAAGCGGCTCCCGCACGCTAAGGCCGTGCATGAAGCGCTCCCGGATCTGTACGGGATCGCGTCGGGTGGCGCCGACGCCCGGCTTGTCATCGATACGAACGGCGATCAGGCTGGGCTCGCCGGCCGACATGGCTTCCTCGACCAGACGCTCGAAATCCTCCTCGTCCGCGGCCCAGGCGCTGTTGGCAAGCCCGGAGCCGGTCGCGATGGCGACGATGTCAGCCACGTTCGCGGCCGGCGTCGGCTGCGCGCCGGTGATCTGATAGATGCCGTTGTCCATCACGATCATGATGAGGTTCTTCGGCTTCAACGCTGCGATCGTCGAGAGCGCGCCGAGCTGCATCAGGAGCGAGCCGTCGCCTTCGAGCGCAAAGACGCGCCGGTCCGGCTGCGCCAGTGCCACGCCCAGCGCGATCGGGAAGGCGAGCCCCATGCTGCCGAGCATGTAGAAATTCTGCGGACGGTGGCCGGCGGCCCAGAGGTCGAAATTGGTGTTGCCGATGCCGCCAATCACGGCTTCCTCGTGCTGGAGTTTCGCGACCAAGCGCGAGGTGACGTCGAAGCGGTTCATCACTTTGGTGTTGCGCGCGTCTGTATTCATTTGGGCCGGCTTCACTTGTTGAACACCTTGCCGCCGGTGAGCAGCGGGTTGAGGATCAGTGCCACCGGCGCCTGCGTCGTCACGGCCTGCTTGATCGAACGGTCGGCAATGAATTCGAGTTCGTCGAGCCGGGTGATGGTGTGATGCTCCAGTGCCAACGAATCCAGCACCGGACGCATGGTGCGGCAGACCAGTGACTGGCCGTAGTTGAACTCGCCGAGGGTGCCGCGCTCGGACACGAACATGATGAGCGGAATCTGGTAGGGCACCGCGAGCGAGGCCAGCACGTTGGCGAGCGTCGCAAAGCCCGAGGTCTGCATCAACACCGCGCCTCGTCGTCCGCCCATCCAGGCGCCCGAGACGATCCCGACGGCCTCCTCCTCGCGGGCGGTGGCAAGGTGGTGAAGAACGGATCGGCGTGCAGGTTCTTGATCAGCGGCGTCAGCACGCGGTCAGGCACGTAAGGGACGAGGCTGATCTCGTTCCGCTTCAGGGTTTGCAGGACGATGCCGTGCCAGCTCGTGTCACTGGAGGTCTGCGCCGCCTCGGACGAGGTTTGTTGCTCCGCAATCGGCATTGCGTTCTCCCTTCGGCCGCGCATGCTTCTTGGTCTTTGCCATTGCCTTAGGCTCGTGTCGGCCGTCGCGGCGGTCTGCCGAACTTGACGCAGGCAGCGGGATTGTCAACATGTCCGGGCTGCACCGTGATCTGCGCCAGACGGCCTGCCGCGGCCGCTGGCGCCGTGTCATAAGCGGCAATAACAAGAGAACGGAGGAACGCATGAAAGGAGCGCGCGCCGCGCTGGCCCTGCGGATCTCCAGGAGAGAGCCGGAAAGGTCCTTATGTCCGTCAACAGCAAGCGCGTCTTCTACGTCAAATATCTGGCCAATCCGATCTATATCGACATTCTGAAGGCGCGGCCCGACGTCCGGCTCGATCGCATCGAGAACGAGAGTCCCGAAGACTTCTACGCGCCGATCATCGGTGCCGCTCATGTCTACCAGATCGGCGCCGCCCGGGACGAACTCGCCCCGCATTTCCACGTCGATGCCGCCTTCCTGAAACGCACGCCGAACCTGTTGCTGGTCTCGAGCAATGGTGCAGGCTTCGATCCCGTCGACGTCGAGGCGTGCACCGATGCGGGCGTGCTGGTCGTCAACCAGTCCGGCGGCAATGCCCATTCCGTCGCCGAGCATGCGCTGGCGATGATGCTGACGCTGTCCAAGCGCATCATCCAGTCCGACCGCAAGCTTCGCAGGGAGGCCAACGTCAACCGCAACGAACTCGTCGGCAACGAGATCGAGCACAAGACCGTCGGCATCATCGGCCTCGGCAATGTCGGCCGCCGCATCGCCGCGCTGTGCAAGGGCCTGTTCGGCATGAAGGTGCTGGCCTATGATCCCTACCTCACGGCCGAGGTGATGGCCGAACGGGGCGGGGAGAAGGTGGAGCTCGACGAGCTGCTGCGCCGCGCCGATTTTATCTCGATCTCCTGCCCGCTCAACAAGGGCAGCCGCAACATGATCAGCGTGCGCGAGTTCGCGCTGATGCAGCCGCATGCGTACTTTATCACCACTGCGCGCGGCTTCATCCACGATGAGGATGCGCTGCTCCAGGCGTTGCGCGACAAGCGCATTGCAGGCGCCGGTCTCGACGTCTGGTCCAAGGAGCCGCCGCCGCCGGAGCATCCGCTGCTCCAGCTCGACAACGTGCTGGCGAGCCCGCATACGGCCGGCGTCACGATCGAAGCGCGGCAGAACATGGGCCGCATCGCCGCCGAGCAGGTGCTGGATACGCTCGACGGCAAGCGCCCGCCGCGCATCATCAATCCGGAGGTCTGGCCACGCTATGCCGAGCGATTCAAGCAGGCGTTTGGTGTGACGCCGGCGTAGTCGGCAGTCGCTTTGTCGTTCCGGGGTGCGACGCTCCTGCTGCCCATTTCCGGGTTAGCGCTACGCGCCACGGAATGATTGGCGGGCGGAACCGCGCCCGACTTTGATCCGCGTCAAAATCTCCCTCCCGCAATCCGGCTAAATGGGATTAAAGTGAGCGCCGCCGGGGCAGGCAGGAGGTCCCATGTCAACTTATGTGGTCAGGTTCATGAAGGACGTGCTCGGCCAGTACGGCCGGCAGATCGAGGTGTGCCAGGGCACGCTTGAGATCGACGCCTCCGACGAGGACGAAGCCAGAGAGCGGGCGAAGGCGAGGTTTTGCGAGGATCAGGCGCTGCACCACTGGTCGTTGCATGCCGACCGCATCCAGGTCAGACCGGCTGACTTTCCGTCGTGAGGCCTGGCGGCCGGGCCCCGTGAGGTGACGCTGGTGCCGAGCGGACCGCTGCGCCGTCTCAGTCGAGCAGCTTGTCCAACGTGATTGGGAAGCGGCGGATGCGCTTGCCGGTGGCGTGATAGACGGCGTTTGCGATCGCCGCCGGGACGCCGACGATGCCGATCTCGCCCAGTCCCTTGATGCCGAGCTTGTTGATACGATTGTCCGGCTCGTCGACGAAGATCACGTCGATATCGTGAACATCCGCATTCACCGGGATGTGGTACTCGGCGATGTTCGCGTTCATGATCCGGCCGAAGCGATGATCCATCACCGTCTCCTCGTGCAGGGCCATCCCGATCCCCCAGACCACGCTGCCCATGATCTGGCTGCGGCCGGTCTTGGTGTTGAGAATCCGCCCGGCCGCGACGGCGCTGACCACGCGCGTGACGCGAATGACGCCCAGCTCTTCGTCGACTTTGACCTCGGCAAAGACGGCTGAATGGGTATTGCGCGCGTGCTTCTTGTCCTCGTCGAACTGGTTGAGCTTTTCCTTCTCGATGCGTTCGACGCCGCCATGGCGCATCGCGTCGGCGATCGAGACCGCGCGTCTGGTGTCGCTGGCCCCGGCAATGCTGCCGTCGATCAGGACCGTATCGGCCAACTCGGCGCCGGCGAGCGGCGAGCCAGGGATTTTCCCGGCCAGACCTAACAGCTCCTTGCGCACTTCCTCGGCGGCTGCGAGCACCGCATGTGCGCTCGAGGCAGCCATCCAGGAGCCGCCCTCGACGGGCGCCTGGGGCAGACTGGAATCTGCGAGCCTGACGCTGATGTTCTCGATCGGCAGGCCGAGTGCGTCGGCTGCGACCTGAGCCACAATGGTGTAGGTGCCGGTGCCGATGTCGGATGCGGCGCATGACACTTCGGCATGTCCGTTCGACGTCAGCACGATACGGACGGCGACCGGCATCTGCAGTGCTTCCCACACGCCCGTCGCCATGCCCCAGCCGACCAGATCCTTGCCGTCGCGCATCGAGCGAGGCGCAGGATTGCGTCTGCTCCAGCCGAAGGCGTCCGCGCCGCGCGCGTAGCATTCGCGCAACTGCTTGCTGGTGTAGGGCAGGTTTTCGCTCTGGTCGCGGTCCGAGTAGCACTTCAACCGCAGTTCGACCGGGTCGAGCTTGAGCGCGACGGCGAGCTCGTCCATGGCGCATTCAAGCGCGCAGACGCCCGACGCCGCGCCCGGTGCGCGCATGTCGCAGGGCGTGGAGACGTCAAGGTGGACGAGCTTGTGGGAGGAGCGGCTGTTCGGGCTCTTGTAGAGCTGTTCGGCCCAGCCGGTATCGTTGCGTGCAAAATCCTCGTAGCGCGAGGTGACGGCAATGGCCTCGTGCGTGACCGCGTCGAGCGTACCATCGGATTTCGCGCCGAGCGCGACACGCTCGATGGTCATCGGCCGGTAGCCGAGCCCGTACATCTGCTGCCGTGTCAGCACGACGCGCACGGATCGCTTCAGCGCGAGCGCGCCAAGCGTTGCCAACACCACCTGATATTGCGGCCGCAAGCCGGAGCCGAAGGCGCCGCCGACGTATGGCGAGACCACGCGAATATCATCCGGCTTCTTGTCGAACACGCCGCATAGAAATTTGTGGACGTTCTGAACGCCTTGCGTCTTGTCGTAGATCGTGAGCTTGCCACTGCTGTCCCAGACCGCCGTGGTCGCATAGAGCTCCATCGGGTTGTGATGCTCGGTCGGTATCACGTAGTCCGCCTCGTGGCGCACATCAGCCCCCGCAAGGGCGGCTGCGGCGTCGCCCCGCGGCTTGTGCGGCTTGTCCTTCTCGGCAGCGTTGCTGCGCTCGCCTTCGAGGTCGGTCGCAAAACTATGCTGTTCATATTCGATCCGCACCAGGGTTGCGGCGAATTTCGCGGTTTCCCAGTCCTCCGCCACGACCAGCGCGATCGGTTGGCCGTTGAACTTGATCGTGTCATCGTAAAGCGGACGGAAGGGCGACCCATCCGGCGCTACCTCGTCCTTCCACGCCTCGTCCTTGTCCGCCAGCGGCGGACGGTTCGCATGCGTGAGCACGTCGAGCACGCCCTCGACCTGCTGTGCCGCGCCGGTGTCGAGGCGGACAATGCGCCCGCATGGAATGGTGGCCTCGACGACGAAGCCATGGAGGAGCTTGTCGGCCGGGAATTCGCCGGCGTATTTGGCGGCCCCCGTGACCTTGGCCCGTCCGTCGACACGCGACGTTGGCGTTCCGACATAAGCGTTCATGGGGTCCTCACGTGATCTTCTTGTGAGCCTGGGATTGCGGCGTGGCATTCGCCGCCTGTGTCAGTGTGCGCACGATGGCGCGGCGTGCGAGCTCGACCTTGAAGCCGTTATGCGAGCGGGTCGTTGCTCCCTGAAGCAAGAGATCCGCGGCGTGTGAGAAGTGATCGGGCGTCGCGGCCTGGCCGCGCAACGCAGCTTCCGCCTCGAGGCTGCGCCAGGGCTTGTGAGCCACGCCGCCGAGCGCCACGCGTGCCCCGCTGATCGCGTTGCCCTCCAATTCGAGCGCGGCGGCAACCGAGACCAGAGCAAAAGCATAGGACATCCGGTCGCGAACTTTGAGGTAGCTGTAGTTTTGAGCAAAGCCGTGCCGCGGCAGCTCGATCGCCGTGATGATCTCGCCGGTGCCGAGATGGGTATCGACATGAGGCTTGTCGCCGGGCAGCCGATGGAAATCGGTCAGCGCGATGGTGCGTTCGCCGGAGGGACCCGCGATGTGCACGAACGCATCGAGCGCGGCAAGAGCCACGCTCATATCGGATGGATTAGTCGCGATGCAGGCGGCGCTCGTACCCAGGATCGCATGGTTGCGGTTGAGGCCGTCCATCGCCGAGCAGCCGCTGCCGGGATGTCGCTTGTTGCAGGGCGTGGCCGTGTCATAGAAATAGGCGCAGCGCGTTCGCTGCATCAGATTGCCGCCGACCGACGCCATGTTGCGCAATTGCGCCGAGGCGCCGGCCAGAATGGCGCTGGCGAGCAGGGGATAGCGCTGCTCGATCAATGGATGGTAGGCGAGGTCCGAGTTCGGCACCAGGGCGCCGATGCGCAAGGACCCGTCGGACGTCTCCTCGACCTTGCGGAGCGGCAGGCGGGAAATGTCGATCAGCCGGGTGGGGCGCTCGACATTCTCCTTCATCAGGTCGATCAGATTGGTGCCCCCGGCAATCAGTTTGGCGCCGGGATCGGCGGCGAGCAGGCGGATCGCGTCGGCGACATCAGTGGCTCGGGCGTACTGAAAGTTGTTCATGGCTGGCCCATTGCCTGCTGGATGGCGGCGACGATGTTCGGATAGGCGCCGCAGCGGCAGAGGTTTCCGCTCATCAGCTCCCGGATCTCGTCGGCATCGTGGGCATGGCCTTCGACGAGCAGTCCGGCCGCCGAGCATATTTGTCCCGGCGTGCAATAGCCGCACTGGAAGGCGTCATGGTCGATGAAAGCCTCTTGGAGGGGATGCAGCGCGCCGTCTTTGGCAAGACCTTCGACGGTCGTGATCTCGGCGCCGTCCTTCATGACGGCGAGCGTGAGGCAGGAATTGACGCGCCGGCCATCCACCAGCACCGTGCAGGCGCCGCACTGACCATGGTCGCAACCCTTCTTGGTGCCGCTCAGCGCAAGATGGTCCCGCAAGGCGTCGAGCAGCGTGGTCCATGGCACGAGATCGAGCGTGTGACTGACGCCGTTGACGACAAGATGGATCGGGATTCGTTCGGAAATCTGATGCGTGACATCGCCCATGTCCTGCTCCCTGCGACGGCGACCGTGCCGGACGTCAGCCGTGTTGACGCGGGGGCACGCCTCCGCCGGCCAATAGCGCCCAACGGACCACCGGCCGGTTGGTTCCTTTTGAGTCCCCTTGCCGGCAGTTCGCCTTTCCGAGAGGTTGCGATCAGCGCTTCGCTTCGCCGAACACCACATTCGGCACGGCGCGGTTGACGACCTCGCGCAGCGCGAAGCTCGATTGTACCCGCGCAACGCGCGGCAGGCGCGACAGCTCCATGCGGTGGACGCGCTCGAAATCCTGGATGTCGCGGGCGAGCACGATCAGGATGTAGTCGTCGGTCCCCGACATCAGGAAGCAGCGCACGACGGACGGGCATTTCACCACCTCCGCCTCGAACGCCTTCAACGCCTCGTCGCTTTGGCTTTCCAGCGCGATACGGACCAGCACCGTGGTAGTGAGGCCGAATTGCGCGAGGTCGAGCGTAGCCTGATAGCCCTGGATGTAGCCGTCGTCTTCCAGCGCCTTCTGCCGCCGCCCGAGCGCGGTGCTGGACAGGCCAACCTTGTTGGCGAGCTCGGTGTGGCTGGCCCGCGCATTGGTCGTGAGTTCCGCGAGGATGGCGAGATCTTTCCGGTCGAGGGCCAAAGTTTCGTTTCCAGCGTGAAAGGGCGTTTGCGCGCCGGAAGCCGGCGCAGGGAGGCCAAAGCTAGCGGATATTTGCACGAAACCAAACCGGGCACCCCGCTACAATCATGAGGTGAATCAAAAGGAGCCCAGGATGCTCGTCGGTGTGCCCAAGGAGATCAAAGTGCAGGAATATCGCGTCGGGCTCACCCCCGGTGCGGTCCGCGAATATGTCGCGGCTGGGCACGAGGTAACGGTTGAGACCGGTGCGGGCGGCGGCATCGGCGCCTCCGACGAAGTCTACCGGCGGGCAGGGGCCATCATAGCCGAAAACGCTCGCGACATCTTCGCGAAGTCCGACATGATCGTGAAGGTGAAGGAGCCCCAGAAAAGCGAGTGGGCCCAGCTCCGCGAAAACCAGATCCTGTTCACTTATCTCCATCTCGCGCCGGATCCCGAACAGGCCCGGGGTTTGCTTGCCTCCGGCTGCACTGCGATCGCCTATGAAACCGTCACCGACGCGGCCGGTCACCTCCCCCTGCTTGCGCCGATGAGCGAAGTCGCCGGCCGCCTTGCCATCGAGGCTGCCGGCGCCGCGCTCAAGCGCTCGGCTGGCGGCCGCGGGCTGCTGCTGGGCGGCGTTCCCGGCGTGCAGCCGGCGCGGGTCGTCGTGCTCGGCGGCGGCGTGGTGGGAACGCAAGCCGCCCGCATGGCCGCGGGCCTTGGCGCCGAAGTCACCGTGATCGACCGTTCGATTCCTCGATTGCGGGAGCTTGACGATCTCTTTGCCGGGCGCGTGCGCACCCGCTTCTCCACCATCGAGTCGGTCGAGGAGGAGGTGTTCGCTGCCGACGTCGTGATCGGCGCTGTGCTGGTGCCGGGCGCGAGTGCGCCCAAGCTCGTCACGCGCGCGATGTTGACATCGATGCGACCGGGCGCCGTGCTGGTCGACGTCGCGATCGATCAGGGCGGCTGCTTCGAGACCTCGCACCCGACCACGCATGCCGATCCGACCTATCTGGTTGACGGCATCGTGCATTATTGCGTGGCTAACATGCCCGGCGCGGTGCCGGTGACGTCGAGTCAGGCGCTGAACAACGCGACGCTGCCGTTCGGCTTGATGCTCGCGAACAAGGGTTTTGCCGCGGTGTTGGAAAATCCACATCTGCGCAACGGGCTGAATGTGTATCGCGGCCGCATCGCCAACAAGGCGGTGGCCGAAAGCCTCGAGCTGGAGTTTGCTCCGGTCGAGAGTGGGCTGGCGGCGTAGTGTTGCTGCTCACACCGGCTTGCGATGGCGGCTGCCGAGCGCGGCCTCGATCGTCTCGGGATGTTTGATGCGTTCGATCAGCATGTCGATGCGGTCGCCACCCCAGAACAGCTCGCCGTTGAACACCATGCTCGGGACGCCGAACACGCCGAGCGCTTCGGCATCGTCGATGATGCGGTCGTGTTCGGCGCGGGCAGGGCCGTGGACGTAGACTTCGAACTCACCGGCTGAGCCACCGCAGGACGTGATGACGTCGGTGATTGCGGCGAGATCGTCGATCTCGAGCTCATGGCTCCAGAACCGACGAAACACCGTGTCGTGATAAGGCCGGAAGAAGCCGTGCTGTTGGGCGAACAGCATGCCGACGCTGGAATAGAACGCGTTGTAGATCCGCCGGGGCCCTTTCATGACGAGCCCTTGCGCATTGGCATAGCGCCGGGCGTCCATATAGGCGTAGCGGACCTTGCGCCAGAAATGCGGCGTGCGCTCTTCCACGGTCCCCATGAATTCGGCAACGCGCAGCGTATAGGGCAGCCATTCGAGCTCGACGCCGTGCGTTTCCTCGAGTTCGAACAGACGCTTATTGGCGACGAATGCGTAGGGGCTCTTGTAGTCAGTGTAGATGCGCACGTGGGGCTTCGGCATGACAGCTCCCTCCCTAGCTCAAGCCTTCGTCAGCTTGTACTGCCGCAGATCCGGATCATGCGTCATGCGCCAGTAATCCACGAATCGCCAGGGCATCGCGGAAAACACGCGGCCGCTCGAATTGCGATAGTACGTGCTCATGCCGGGATGAGTCCAGATCATTGCCTCGTGCTCGGCATCGACCTTCTGGACGTAGTCGTCCAGTACTTCCTTGCGGAGATCGATCGCGGCGACGTCGTGCTCGATCATGGCGGCGAGGCAGGCGGAGATGTAGCGGCTTTGGCATTCCGACTGGAAGATGACGCTGCCCCCATGCGCGGGACCGGAATTGGGGCCGAGCATGCAGAAGAAATTGGGAAAACCGGGGACGGTAAGGCCAAGAAACGCGGTCGGATTGTCGTTGCCCCAGGCCTCGCGCAAATCCTTGCCGTCGCGGCCGCTGATGTTGAGGCGCGCGGCCATCTCCGTGACCTTGAAGCCGGTGGCGACCACGATGGTGTCGCCGGAGCGATGCCTGCCGTCCGCGGTGACGATGCCGCTCTGTTCAAAATGATCGATCGCGTCGGTGACGAGCTCGACGTTCGGGCGCGTCAGGGTTTTGAACCAGTTGTTGTCGAGCAAAATGCGCTTGCCGTAGGGTGGATAGGTCGGGACGCATTTTTCGATCAGGTCCGGCCGGTCCTTCAATTCCGATCGAATGAAATCGGTCAGTTCCTGACGATGCCGGTCGTTGCCCTTGTTGACGGCGCGTTCCGGATGCGGCCAGGCCGGGTCCTTGCGCAGGAAGGGCAATAGCCCGTCGCCATAGCGCCAGAACATGTTGAAGCGATACCACTGCACATAGAAGGGCAGATGTGCGAGCAGCCAGCGCGCGCTGTCGCTGATCGGGTCGGCATACCCTTTCACCGGCCGCGCCCATTGCGCGCTGCGCTGATAGATCGTGACCGAGGCGACGCGGTCGGCAATCGCCGGCACGAGCTGCATCGATGTCGCGCCGGTGCCGATCACGGCGACATGCTTGCCGTCGAGTTTGATGTCATCGGACCACAGCGCGGAGTGCAGGATCGTTCCCTTGAAGTCTTCCTCGCCCCTGAAGCGGGCACGAGAGGGATCGTTGAGCTGGCCGATCGCCGAGACCAGCGCGGCGGATTCGAACGTTTCCTCGCCATTCTCGGTCCTGAGCGTCGAGATCCAGCGCCGCTTGCCTTCGTCCCAATGCGACGAGGTCAGCTCGGTGTTGACGCGCAGATGCTTGCGGATGCCGTATTCGTTGGCGACCTTGACCAGATATCCATGCAACTCCTCGCGCTGACAGAAGTAGCGGGTCCATGCATTGCCCGGGCCGAAGGAGTAGGAATAGGAGTGGTTTGGGGTGTCGACGCCGCAACCTGGATAGCGGTTGATCCACCAGGTGCCGCCGAGCTCCTGATTCTTCTCGACGATGGTGTAGGGAATGCCGAGATGGCCGAGTGCGACGGCGAGCGCGATGGCACAGACGCCGGCACCCACGATCAGCACATGCTGCTCGGCGAGTTGTTGGTCTGAAGGGCGCTTGGTCCAGCGCGTTTCGCGCGGCACGAAGCCCATCTCCTCGCGCATCAGGGGCGCATATTCCGGCGAGACATTCTCGCCGAGACAGGCGCGCATCATCTTCAGCAACAGCTCGTCGCCGGGATCGGTGATCACGGGCTTAGGCGTGCCGTCGGCAAAGAGCTTGACCACCGCGGCGCGGATCTCATCCTGGATCTCCCGGGGCACGCCGGCCTCGGGATCGGGAATGAGGCGGATGTCGCGCTTGGGCAGATAGGGCGGCTCCAGCCACCGCTCGTCGCCGGTCATGTGCACCAGCACCATCAGCAGGCAGCGGATGTCGCCTTCCGCAATCGCCGAGGTGAGGTCGAGCGCCTTGTGCGGAGATTCGATGTTCATGGCGTGTCCTGATCTCCGGATGCAGTGAAGAGGCCGCGCGTCATCAGCTTGCGATAGGCGGAGATGACGTGGTCGGGAACAGCGGTGACACCATCGGCGGAATAGGAGTAGCGGCGGCTGAGATAGCCGCGCGAACCCATCAGCATGTGGACGATGGCCTCGAACTCCTCGTCGCTGTAATTTTCGATCTCGCCTGAACGTCGCGCGCGACGCAAAATGCGGACATAGGCGACCGAGATGTTGTCGAGATGCTTCTGGTAACCGTGGGGTGCGAAGAATTCGGCCTCGTTGAGGATGCGCAGAAATTCCGGGACCTCGCGGATGAAGTCGAAGAAGGCGGAGAAACGCTCGATCTCCTGCCGTGCTGCATCGGCCGTGCCGGTGCGGGCGCGGATGAACTCGACCATGTCGAGGCCGATCTTCGGCAGCAGCTGGTCGAGCAGCTCCTGACGGTTCTCGAAATGATTGTAGAAGGTACCTTGCGCGACGCCAGCCTCCTCGGTGATGCGCGCAACGGAGGCCTCGGCATAGCCGTGCTTGCCGACGATTTTCGTGGCGGCCTCGAAGATCTTCTGCTTGGTCCAGGCGTTGCGCTCGACGCGGTTGAGCTTTGTGACTTTCTCGGTGGCGGGGCCTCGCGTCATGCCACGGTCTCCAGTTCAGCGCGCAGCACGCGCTTGAGAATTTTTCCGGACGGATTGCGCGGCAGGCTGGCGCGGATGATGAGCTGTTTCGGTACCTTGAAGCTCGCCAGCCGTAACTGGCAATGCTCGATGAGGGCCGCGAGCTCGAGGCTCGCGCCTTCGGCCAGCACGACGATCGCGATCGGCCGCTCACCCCAGCGCGGATCGCGCAGACCGATCACCGCGACCTCGCGCACCTCGGGCAAATCGTAGATGACACGCTCGACCTCGGAGGATGCGATGTTCTCGCCGCCGGAGATGATCATGTCCTTCTTGCGGTCGGTCAAATACAGGAAGCCGTCGTCGTCGAGATAGCCGACGTCGCCGCTGCGAAACCACTCGCCGAAGAAGGCTGACGCAGTCTTCTCCGGATCCTTCCAATAGCCGCGCATGATCTTCGGTCCGCGCAGGCAGATCTCGCCATTGACGTTTGGCGGCAGCTTGTTGCCGTCCTCATCGCGGATCTCGATCTCGACGTGAGCAATGGCGCGCCCGGTGGACCCGATCTTCTCGATTTCGCGGCCGGCGTCCATGAAGGTGTCGCCGCCGACGGTCTCGGTTAGGCCGTAGGCGTCGATGTAGCGCGCATTTCGAAAATAATCGGAGAAGGCGCTGATACGCAGTTCAGGCGTCTTCTCGCCGCCGCCGATCGCCCATTTCAGGCTCGACACGTCGTAGCGGTTACGCGTCGTGCAGGTGAGCATCGCCGTGGTCATGACAGGCGCGAACCATGCGGCATTGAGCTTGTCTTCCGCGATTGCCGCAAGCGCGCTCTCCGGTTCGAAAGAGCGCTCGATATGGATGAAGCCGCCATGCCAGAGCACGGCGATGCCGGGCAAATCGAGCGCGCCGACGTGATAGAGCGGGCCGACGACGAGAAGGCGCGTCTCCGCGCTCAAGCCCAGTGCGATCGTCTGGTCCGCCGACTTCCAGTAGAAATTATCGTAACTGAGCATCACCCCCTTAGGGCGGTCGGTAGTGCCCGAGGTGTACATCAGACGCATCAGGTCGGACGGCTGGCGGACGTTCATCGGCGCGGCCGCAGAGTCGCCGGCGAGGCACGTCACGCTCTGCTGTGCTGCCTCGTCGAGTATGACAACTCGCGCTCCAGCGGCATTCACAGCCAATTCTTCATCGGCAATTAACAGGCGAGCACCGGCATCGCCAGTGATGTAGCCGACCTCATCGCGCGAGAGGCGGAAGTTGATCGGTAAAAACACCGCGCCGAGATGGCTTGTGGCAAAGACGAGTTCCAGGAAGGCTGCACTGTTCTTCATCAGCACGGCTACGACGTCGCCGGCCTCGATGCCTTGTGCCGCGAGCCAGCCGGCCACCTTCCGCACGCGCGCGTCGAAGACCGCATAGGAGATCTCCTCGCCGCGATATTTCAGCGCAGGCCGGTCGGGCGTGCGCCGGGCATGAAAGGCAACGAAGCTCGACAGGTTGATCATTTGCGGGGTTTGGGCCGATGGCCGGCGCCGTTTCCTGTATAATGAATTCTGACTCATAATTCATGTTCGGCTTGACGTCACCCCCTGCCTCTGAAATCCTTGGGAACACGGAGACGAGAGATCTCCGGCTGGGATCAGGACACGCCGACCCGACAGAGGGAGGGAAAAATGACGAGAACCCGCACGCCGGGCATCAGCCGCCGTTCAACATTGGCGCTGATGGGCGCCGGTGCGATGAGTGTTGCCGCGCCGTGGGTGGCGCGCGCGCAAGCCAAGACCATCAAGATCGGCATGCCGACGATCTTGTCGGGCCGGGTCGCGCAGCTCGGCACGTCGTCCCGCAACGCGGTGATGCTCGAGGTCGACAAGGTCAACGCAGCCGGCGGGCTCGCTGGGCGGCAGATCGAAATGGTGATCCGCGACTCCAAGGGCCAGCCGCAGGAAGCTGCCCGCGTCGCGCGCGAACTCGTCAACACTGACGGCTGCGAGTGGCTGATCGACGGCGAGGCTTCGTCCGGATCGTTCGCGGTGCACGAGGTGGCGCGCGATCTCGGCGTGCTCTGTGTCCACACCTGCTCGGAAGCGTCGTCGCTGACGGCCGATCCGAAGCAGCACGTTCCAAACGCGTTCCGCTGCGTGCGCCAGGGCATTCACGATTCCATCGTCGGCGGCAGCTATGCGGCTGCGATCTCGAAAGCCAAGGGCCTGAAAAAATGGGCGACCTGCTCGCCCGATTATGCCTATGGCCGCGACACCACCGGCGAGTTCACGCTGTATCTGAAGCGCTTCGCGCCGGATGTCGAGATCATCAGCGAGTCCTGGCCCAAACTGTTTCAGCCCGACTATACCGAAGTGGTGACCAAGATTTTGCAGGCCAAGCCGCAGGCGCTGTACTCCTGCTTATGGGGCGGCGATCTGACCTCCTATATCGACCAGGCTAACATCTACGCGATGTTCGGCCAGATGGAGGTGTTTGCCGTCAATATGGCCGACTACACCGCGCTCACCGTGGTGAAGAACCTACCCAAGGGCATCCATTCCGGCAATCGCTACATCAAGTCGTTCCCGACCACGCCGGAAAATGCGGCCTGGGGCGATGCCTACAAGGCCAAGTACAACGAATATCCGACCAACTGGTCGTGGCAGAACGCGACCGCGGTGATGTTCCTCGCCGAAGCCGCGAAGAAGGCCAATTCAACCGATGGCAAGAAGATCGCCGAGGTCTTGAAGGGCCTCACCATCAAGTGCCCGTTCGGCGCCGACGGCACCGTGACCATGCGCGGCGACGACCACACCCTTGTTGGCTACGCCATCGGCTGGGGCACCACGATCCCGCAGGAGCCCTATGTCCCCGAGGTCAAGGCCGGCGACTGGAAGACCATCTTCGAGCTCGAGGCCGAGTGGAAGAAGAGCAAGGGCTACACCTGATCGCCCGCGCGACGGAGGCGAGCGATCGCCTCCGTCTTCGTTTAGCTCTCCGCGCCGGGATCGGCGCACGACAATGAAAGTGCCCCCGTGGATCTCGACGCGCTTGCCGGCTGCCTCTCCAGCTCCGCTTGCCTGGTGACGCAAACCACCAGCGGCCTCATCATCGGCATGCTGCTGTTCCTGGTCGCGGTTGGGCTGACACTAATTTTTGGCGTGCTCAAGATCGTCAATTTCAGCCACGGCGCCTTCTACATGTTCGGCGCTTATTTCGCGATGACGGCCTATCAGCTCACGGGCAGCTTTGCACTCGCGATGCTTGCCGGTGCAGCTGGTACCGCGGTCCTTGGGTTGATCTTCGAGCGCGTCTTCATGAGCCGCGTCTATGGTGCCGATGTGCTGATGCAGCTGCTCGTCTGCTACGCCTTCGTGCTGATCTTCGATGATGTGGTGCGGCTGATCTGGGGGCCGGAATTCAGGTCGATGGGCATGCCCGCGGCGTTCCAGGTGATGCCGTTGTTCATCGCGGGTGGCGTCGTGCCGCCTTATTATCTGCTGCTGATCGGCGTGGCGCTGGTCGCGGCGATCGTGCTCGGTATTGGGCTCTCACGCAGCCGCATCGGCAAGGTGATCCGTGCCGCCGCGCACAATCCCGGCATGGTATCCGCGCTCGGAATCAACACCGGTCTGATCTACGGCGGCGTGTTCGCGCTCGGCGGGATGCTGGCCGGCCTCGCCGGCGCGCTCGCCGCACCAGTGCGTTCGCTGACCCCGGGCATGGGATTCTCGGTGCTGATCGAATCCTTCATCGTCACCGTGATCGGCGGCATGGGCTCGATTGTGGGCGCGCTGGTTGGCGCGTTGCTGCTCGGCCTGATCCGTTCGTTCGGCTCGCTCGGCTTTCCCCTGTTCACGGAAGGCCTGATGTATCTGTTCATGGTGATCGTGCTGGTCTCAAAGCCCACCGGCCTGTTCGGCAAGGAGGCGGCATGACCGAGCTGGAGGCCGGGCGCACCGACAGGCTGGCGCCGGTGCGCAGCGTCTCCGCGCTTCAACGCTATCGCGATGTCCTGATCGCGCTGATCGCCTTCGCCGTGCTGGCCACTTTGCCGCTGTTGACTGACAGCAAGGCGCTGCTCGATTTCGTCATTCGCTGCTCCGCCTATGGCCTGTTCGCGACCTCGCTCAACCTGCTGGTCGGCTACACCGGGCTGACCTCGTTCGGTCACGGCATGTTCTTCGGCCTCGGCGCCTACAGTTTTGGCCTGATCATGCAGAAGCTCGGCGTACCCATTCCGGTCGCGTTCGTCGCGACGCTGGCGATCACTGCGCTCGTCGCAGCTGTTATCGGCGCGATCTGCGTCCGGCTGAAGGAGATCTACTTCGCCTTCGTCACGCTGGCGTTCCAGATGCTGATCCACTCGACCATCCTGTCCTGGGCCTCCTTCACCGGCGGCGACCAGGGCCTGCGCGGCGGCATTCCGCGTCCCGCTTTCCTCGGCATCAATCTCGCCAATCATGTCCATCTCTATGTCGCGAGCTGTGCGCTCCTTGTCCTCGGCCTGCTGGCAATGCGCCAGATCGCGCAATCCCCCTTCGGCTACACGTTGCGCATGATCCGGGACAACGCTGCGCGCGCGAGCTTCCTCGGCATCGACGTCTGGCGCGCAAAGCTCACCGTGTTCGTGCTGGCGGCGCTGTTTGCCTCGATGGGCGGCATGGTGATGGCGCTGTTCGTCTCCGGCGCCTATCCCGAATTCGCCTATTGGACCATCTCGGGCGAGGGCATTTTCATCAACATGCTCGGCGGCGTCTCGACCTTCCTCGGGCCGATGGTCGGGACCGTACTGCTGCTGCTGCTCAACGACACAGTCACGCGATTCACCGAATACCACGGCATCGTGCTCGGCGTCGTCATCCTGTTCTTCGCGCTGGGCCTGCGCAAAGGCCTGCTGGATTTCGTCGCCGAATGGTACACGCACCGGCGCGATGCGGGCGAGGGGCGCTAGCCATGCTTGAAATCCGCAACCTCGCAAAATCCTTTGGCGGTGTGAAAGCGACCAACGACGTCTCTCTCGACTTTCCCGACGGCTCGCTCACGGCCGTGATCGGCCCGAACGGCGCGGGCAAGAGCACCTTCTTCAATTTGATCACCGGGGCGCTGAAGCCGGATTCCGGAGAGATGCTGCTCGACGGCGTTGATCTCGCCGGCCGCTCGCCGCCGGAGATCGTCCGCCATGGCATCGGCCGGGCGTTTCAGGTCGCCAGCATTTTCAAATCGCTGACGGTGCAGGAGACCATGCTCGCCGC
Organism: Bradyrhizobium sp. WSM4874; assembly: GCF_055811835.1. Classification (NCBI taxonomy): domain Bacteria; kingdom Pseudomonadati; phylum Pseudomonadota; class Alphaproteobacteria; order Hyphomicrobiales; family Nitrobacteraceae; genus Bradyrhizobium; species Bradyrhizobium sp. WSM4874. The sequence continues at coordinate 142,263 of NZ_JBVVPR010000003.1, read as the reverse complement.
GGTCAGCGCCGACCAGCGCACCTCCGCGGTGCTGCACAAGCGCTTTCCGTTGCCCGAGACGCGCGATCGCACCGAGCACGTGATGGAGCTGCTGGGTCTCGCCGGCAAACGCAATCGCACCGCTGCGACCCTGTCGCATGGCGACCAGAAGCTGCTCGACATCGCGCTGGCGCTGGTGCTCGAACCGAAAGTGCTACTGCTGGACGAGCCGACCGCCGGCATGGGTCCGGAAGAGCGCTGGCGCATGATTGACAAGGTGCGTGAGCTCTGGGAGACGCAAAAGATCACCGTGGCCTTCATCGAGCACGACATGGACATCGTGTTCAAGATCGCACCGAAAATCGTGGTGCTCTGCTACGGCCGCATTCTCGCGAACGGTACGCCCGACGAGATCCGCAATGACAGTGCCGTGATCGAGGCCTATCTCGGCACCGAGCATGCGGGAGCCGCCGCATGAGCGCTGTGATCGAAGTCGCCGATCTCGATGTCTACTACGGCACGAGCCAGATCCTGTTCGGCGTCGCGCTCGCGGTGCGGCAGGGCGAGACCATGGCACTACTCGGCCGCAACGGCGCAGGCAAGTCGACGACCATGAAGGCGATCATGGGCTTGGCGCCACCGCGACGGGGTCAAATCAGCCTGCGCGGCGCGGTGATCTCCGGCCGCAAGCCGCACCATATCGCGCGCGCCGGCCTCGGCTTCGTGCCGGAGGACCGCCAGATCTTTCCGGAGCATACGGTTGAGGACAACCTCGTCATCGGCCGGAAGCGCGGACCGGAGGGCCAGGACGAATGGCCCATCAAGCGCATCTACGAAGTCTTCCCGTTGCTGGAGCCGCTGCGCCACCGCATCGCCGGGCGCCTGTCAGGCGGCGAGCAGCAGATGCTCGCGATCGCGCGTACGCTGATGGGCAATCCTGCGCTGCTGCTGCTGGACGAGCCGAGCGAGGGTCTCGCGCCGATCATCGTGCAGCGGATCGGCGAGTTGTTGCGGCAGCTCCGTCAGCTCGGATCGACCGTGCTGATCGCCGAGCAGAACATGCATTTCTGCCTGGGGCTGGCGAGCCATGCCACTGTCATCGACAAGGGCCAGATCGTCTATGCCGCCGGGATCGACGAGCTGAAGGCCAACGAGACGATCCGGCGACGTTATCTGGCCCTCTAGGCGCAGCGCAGCGTCCAAATAGGCCGGAAGAAGAAAACTATTGCCGCGGGTCAGTCCGGCGGAAGGAGTTTCCCCTCCGGGAGGCAAAAAAGCCAATCGCTTCCATTGCTGTTTGGGGCCGAAACGACGACATTTCCATCAGAAATTGATGGATTGACTGCTATGGAACGCACCAGGTTTGAGCCTTTCGGCGAGCAATTGGTGTCCGCAACGGACACGCAGCCGCGCTCGCGCGGGTCGAAGCTGCTGTTGCGGCTCGGCACCGGCCTGTTCTGGTCGCTGGTCGCCGGTATCGTGCTGGCGCGCGCGGCCTTCTTCGAGCCCGGCGTCTATGACGGCTTCAGCCGCGTCGCGTCACTGGCCAAGAGCTTGATTTTCTAAGGCGCGCCTGATCTTCTAAAGGGCGCCTGACCTTCCGAGCCGGATTATTCCGGGCTGAGGATAGAACTTCCCTCGGCTCTGATATGTCGAAAACTTATTTCCCAATCGGCTGGCGCTGCGTATAAATCCTTCTCCTCTGGGAGAGATTTGTGTCGCAGAATCAAGCATCCAGCCCGGCCGACGCTAAGCCGACCACGGCCACCAGCCGCATCGTCGCGCTGATTCCCGGCATCCTCCTCTGCATCGCCGTGGCCGGCGTTTCGGCCCTGCTTGAACGGGCGGAATTGGGCGTCTTCGAACATCCCTATGTCGAGGCGCTGGTGATGGCTATCTTGCTTGGCATGGCCGTGCGCAGCTTCTGGAAACCCGCGCCGCGCTGGCAGTCCGGCATCGCCTTCAGCGCCAAGCAACTGCTCGAAGTCGCCGTCATGCTGCTGGGGGCCTCGATCAGCTTTGCCGCGATCGCGGCGTCGGGCGTCGCGCTGTTGGCCTCGATCGCAGCGGTCGTCGTGATCGCGCTCAGCGTCTCCTTCGGCATCAGCCGCCTGCTTGGTCTGTCGACGCGGCTCTCGATCCTGATCGCCTGCGGCAACTCGATCTGCGGCAATTCGGCAATTGCGGCGGTGGCGCCGATCATCGGCGCCAACAATGACGAGATCGCATCCTCGATCTCCTTCACCGCGATCCTCGGCGTGATGATGGTGCTCGGCCTGCCGCTGCTGATTCCGTTGCTGCAGCTATCGGCCACGCAATACGGCATCCTCGCAGGCCTCACCGTCTATGCCGTGCCTCAGGTGCTGGCCGCGACGGTGCCGGCTGGGCTCGTCTCGACGCAGATCGGCACGCTGGTCAAGCTGATGCGCGTGCTGATGCTCGGGCCGGTGGTCGTCGGCCTCTCGCTGACGGCCTCGCGCTGGCACAGCGAAGCCAAGAAGACCAATGTCGGCTTCTTTCGCCTGGTCCCGTGGTTTATCCTCGGCTTCCTTGCGCTGGCGACTCTGCGCTCGCTCGAGATCGTGCCGTCCACGGTGGTTGCCCCGATCACGCGGATCACGGGTTTTCTCACAGTGGTGTCGATGGCCGCGCTTGGCCTCGGCGTCGATGTGAAGGTGCTTGCCAATGTCGGCGGACGGGTGACGGCGGCCGTGACGCTGTCGCTGCTGCTGCTGCTCGGCATCAGCATCGCACTGGTGCACTGGTTCAAGTGATCGAAGCTAGGTGCCGTAGGGTGGGCAAAGGCGAGAAGCGCCGTGCCCACCATCTCGTCGCGCGTACAAAAGTGGTGGGCACGCTTCGCTTTGCCCACCCTACGAGACCGTCATCCCGTAAGCGGGAGCGATGAAATCAAATCACATCCGCGAGCGAATGCCCGTGCAGTTCGATGTTCAGGCCCTGCATGCCCATGTCGTTGAGCTCGCCGCCCATCGCCTTGATGCTTTCCTCGCGGATCAGCGACATCAGTCCCCGGCGCAACCCCAGGAACTCCGACGACATCATCATCGACTGCTGCCGCGGCCGCTCCAGCGGGATCGGAATCTCCGCCTTGATCGAGCCGGGGCGTGCGGTCATGCAGTAGACGCGGTCGGAGAGGAAGATCGCCTCGTCGATGTCGTGGGTGACGAACAGCACCGAGATCTTCAGCCGCTGCCACATGTTGGTGAGGATCTGCTGCATGATGACCCGGGTCTGCGCATCGAGCGCGCCGAAGGGCTCGTCCAGCAACAACACTTTGGGTCCCGTCGCGAGCGCACGCACGATGCCCACGCGCTGCTTCATGCCACCTGAGAGTTTCTCGGGATAATGCTTTTCGAAGGCTTCGAGGCCCGCGAGTCCCAGCAGCGTGCGCGCGGCGCGCTCGCGCTGCGAGCGCGGCATGCCGCGCATCTTCAGGCCGAACTCGACGTTCTCCCGCACCGTCTTCCAGGGAAACAGCGAATATTGCTGGAACACCATGCCGCGCTCGGCGCTGGGGCCGTTCACCTTCTCGCCGTCGACGGTGACGATGCCCGTCGTCGGCTTGAGGAAGCCGGCGACCGCGTTGAGCAGCGTCGACTTTCCGCACCCGGAGGGACCGACGATCGAGACGAACTCGCCAGGCTTCACATGTATCTGCGTATCGGTGACGGCTTCGACCGGCCCCTCGATGCTGTCGTAGCTGAGGGAGAAGTTTTTGACCTCGATATGGCCCTGCGGTGCCTTGACAACGACCTCGCTCATTTCAGCCTCCACGGCATCACCAATTGTCCGGCCCCCCGGATCAGCATGCTGGATCCGAGGCCGAGCACGCCGATCGCGATCATGCCGAGCGCGATGTCGGCATACTGAACCAGCGAATAGGCCTCCCAGGTGAAATAGCCAATGCCGTACTGCCCCGAGATCATCTCGGCGGCGATCAGCGACACCCAGGCCACGCCCATGCCGACGGTGAGGCCGGTGAAGATGTGCGGGAGCGAGGCCGGAAAATACACATCGCGGAAAATCGAGCGCTCCCGCGCGCCGAGACATTGCGCGGCGCGCACCAGCACGGGATCGACCAGCGACATGCCGTGCAGCGTGTTGACCAGGATCGGGAAGAACGAGCCGAGGAACGTGATGTAGACGATGCTCTGCTCGTTGGTCGGCCACAGCATGATGGCCATTGGCACCCAGGCGATCGCCGGGATCGGCCGCAGCACCTCCGCCACGGGGAAGATGATCTCGTGGACGAGCTTGAAGCGGCCCATGATCAGGCCGAGCGGCACGGCGACGATCGCCGCGAGCGAGAAGCCGAAGAAGATGCGCCGGCAGCTCAGGAGGACGTGCAGCAGGAATTTCGGATCGTGGATCGCCTTGGTGAAGCTCGCATAGACCGCGAGCGGCGAGGGCACGTTGGTGAAGCGCACGAAGAACACGACGCGATAGGTCGTTAGCAGGTGCCAGACCAGCAGGAAGGCGAGCAGCGAGATAATGCCGATCGCGGTCGCACGCAGTCCGCCCCGGTTGAGCCGGTACCAGCGCAGTGCCAGCGTGCCGAAGGAGGGCGGTGATGCGGGTGAAGTGGAGGCGGGCATGGCGCTGGCCTCCGCGATTGCGCTTGCCGGCATGCTGTCCTCGGAATGTCTGAGGAGGGCGGGACTGCTCACGTCTTGCCCCCGCCGACCGCCGCCTTCACCGCGTCGTCGAAGCCGAGCACCTTGCCGCTGATCTTGGCGGCATAGGCTTCAGCGTCCTTCTTCAACAGGAACGGCGCAACCTCGCCATTGCCGACCGCGAAGAAGGCCTGGTCGGCGAACAGCTTGATGCCGCGCGTGGTATCGAACACGTAGGTGACGGTGATCTTCTTGCCCTTGGCCTTGTAGTCGGCATAGGCGCCGAGCGTGCAGCTCGCCGACGAGAAGGGCATGATGCCTGCCTGGTCGACCCAGACCTCGCCGGCCTTGCGCGGATCTGCGATCGGCTTCTTGCAGAATGAATCTTCGCCGGAGATCTCGTAGTTGCTGGCGCTAGCGAGCCGCGCGTCATAGTCGAGCTTCATCTCGGCATAGGCCTTGCGGATGTAGCTGTCGTCGACCCATTTCGTGGGATCGAACTCCTTCATCCGGCCGAGGTTCTGCAGCACCTTGACGTCGGCCGTGGCGGCGTCGATCAATGCCGGCTTGATCGAGGGATCGGTGGTCATGTTGCCGCTGGGGCCAAGGAAGATGTAGACGACCTCCTTGTTGATGCCGGTCCATTCCTGGATCTTCTCGGCGGCGAGCTTGGGATCGTCGCGCAGCCACTGATTGGCGGCGATCAGCGCCTTGAAGTAGGCGACGACGACTTCGGGGTATTTCTCGGCGAAATCGGTGCGCACGACGATGCCGTGGAAAGTCGGGAGATTGGTCTCGACACCGTCAAAGATCTTTCGTGCAAAGCCGCGGAACGGCAGCAGCTCGGCGAACGGGACGAAGTCGGCATGCGCGTCGATCTTCTTCTCCTGGAGATTGGTCGACCCGACCTCCGGGCTCTGGCTGACCAGCTGGAAGAAATCCGACGCGTAGCCGCGGTCCTGCATCGCCTTCAGCACCATGCCGTGCGCGGCAGAGCCGAACGGCACGCTCACGAGCTTGCCCTTGAGATCGGCGAGATCGTAGTAGGGCGAATCCTTGTGCACGACGATGCCGTTGCCGGAGCCCGACAGGCTGTAGGCGGCGATGCCGATCAGCCGGCTCTTGCTCTCCGGATTGCTGTCGAAAGTGAAGCCGTTCACGATCAGCGGATAGTCGCCCATCATGCCGATCTGCAGCTTGTTCGCCATCATCGCATTGGTGACGGGCGGACCGGATGTGAAGTTCTGCCACTCCAGCTCGAACTTGATGTTGGCGTATTTGCCCTCCTTCGGCAGATATTTTTCGAGGAGATGGAGCTGGCGGATGACGACGCCGGCGGTCACCGTGTTGGTCGTGGTGTCCTGCGTTCCGATGCCGAGCGTAACGGTTTCCGCCGCGGCCGGCTGGGCGAGGAGAAGCGCCAGCGACGTCACGGACATCGCGATCGAGAGCGTGGGAAGATGGCGGACCATTCTCATCCTCATTCGGTTGGATGTGCTGTGGTTGCCATGATTGGGTGAGGGCGTGGGCAGGGCAAATCCGGAATGAGCGCCACAGTCGATTAGTTGCCGGGAAAAGTTGATTGCATAGTCCTTGGGCAGTCCTGCAATATAAAGCCGCTTGCGTGGGCACCAGCCCTAGTCAGACGCTTGCCCTCGCATTTCTTCCAGCACGTCGGGCCGGCAGACCACGATCTGGGAGCGCTTGGTCAGCACGATTCCCTTCTCCTGCATGCGCTTCAGGCTGATCGTGACCCATTGCCTGGTGGCGCCGACCATGTGGGCAATATCGGCATGGGTGAAGGCGGCCGCGATCACCCGGCCGTCGGCGTCATCGACGCCATAGAGGTCGACGAGATGCAGCAACAGATGCGCAAGGCGCTGCGTGATTGAGCGCGTCCCCAACATCTGGGCCAGCGCCGAATAGCACTTGCCCTTAAAGGTCAGGCCTTCGATCAGGCCGATCGCGAGGTTCGGAATCTCGACGGCAAGGGATCGCAGTTCCTTTCCGGGCAGATGCACCACGCTGCAATTGCTGGATGCAACGCCGGACCATTGATGCACGGTGCCTTCGAACACTTCCGGCCCGCCGACGAAATTGCCGACATGCCAATAGGCCAGCGTGATCTCGCGGCCGAGCGGGGAGGTGTAGAACACCCGGATACGGCCGCTCTCGATCAGCCAGATACCGTCATGCTTGCCGCCCTGGCTGAACAGCGTCTGGCCACGGTTGAGCACTTTTCGGCGGCCCTGCTTCAGCACCAGCTCCCGCTCGCGCTGGCTGAGCTTGTCCATCAACGCCGGCGGTCCGCCGATCCATTGCTGGTTCTCGGTCAGCAGCAGCGAGGAACCGCCAGCAGGCCGGACCGTTGCGGGGCCGGTCCCGCGAACCACATTGGCCGCCTGCAACATCATCTGCCTCCGGAACGTTCAAACCGTTCTAAAGAGGAGCAATGTCCGTGCCAATCACTCACCTGTCGTCGCCCTGCGAAGACCGGGCGATCCAGTATTCCAGGGAAAGCAATGGGATACGGAGGGGCCGCGGCGTACTGGATTTCCCGCCTGCGCGGGGAATGACAGCGGAACGCGGGAAGGAATCCTGTCCCTAGCGCCCGGCCAGGCTCAGCAAATACGGCTTCGGGTAAATCCCCCGGTTGTGCCCATCCGAAAACGAGATGTTCAGCCCGTAACCGAGATCGCCGATCTCGGTGATCGCGATGCCTGGAAACCGCTCGGGGAAGCGGCCGTCGAAGCGGGCACGGGTGCAGTGGGCGCATTTGCAGGAGAGGCGAAGCGTTTCCGCCGGCAAGTCCAGCGTGTCATCCTGAGCGGTGCGGACGCGGAGCGTCGCGAGGTCGGCGCTTGCTTCGTAATCTGCCACGGTCGGGGCCACCAAGGTCATGACGTGTCTCCGACCCTTCTCTACGTTGCCGCAGCGCTGCCGCGATAGCAACTAATTGCCAGGCGCAGGTGCGAGGCGCTGATCTTTGCTGCCTGCTCCTCGATCATCGCCCACGAAATGTGAAACTAATCGACCGGGAATTTCAGTTCGGCGTTGCCGGATTCCTGTCTCTCCGAAACCTTGTGCGGAATCGAGGTCAGGAGAGACAATGAGCGCATTTCAGAAGGAAACGGTCCTGTCGGTCAGGCACTGGACCGATAGCCTGTTCAGCTTCACCGCGACGCGCGATCCGGGCTTCCGCTTCCAGAACGGCCAGTTCGCGATGATCGGGCTGGAAGTCGAGGGCAAGCCGTTGCTGCGGGCCTACAGCATGGCGAGCGCCAATCACGAGGAGGCGCTCGAGTTCTTCTCGATCAAGGTGCAGGATGGTCCGCTGACCTCGCGCCTTCAGAAGATCAGGGAGGGGGACGTCATCCTGGTCGGCCGCAAGGCCACGGGCACGCTGATCACGGGCAATCTCATTCCCGGCAAACGCCTGTTGCTGCTCTCGACCGGAACGGGGCTCGCGCCGTTCGCCAGCCTGATCAAGGACCCCGACGTCTACGAGAATTACGAGACCATCGTGCTCGCCCATGGCTGCCGCCAGGTCTCCGAGCTCTCCTATGGCGAGCACCTCGTCGAAGGCCTGCGCGATCACGAGTTCTTCGGGCCGCTGATCCGCGACAAGCTCGTCTACTACCCGACCGTTACCCGCGAGCCGTTCAGGAATCGCGGTCGTATCTCCGACCTGATCGCGTCGAACCAGCTGTTCGACGATATCGGGCAGTCGGGACTCGATATCGAGACCGACCGCATCATGCTGTGCGGCAGCCCTGCGATGCTGGAGGAACTTCCCGCGATGCTTTCCGCGCGTGGCTTTGTCGAGGGCAATCACAGCCGCCCCGGCCATTTCGTGATCGAAAAGGCCTTTGTCGAGCGCTGAGGCGCAAATCGCACCTCGGCGACAACTAATTGCTATCGCCGGGACGCCTGCTGAACAAATCTGATGCAAAGGCGCCGGACCTGCCGGCGAACCAGGAGCAAACGATGTCACTAGATCAGATCGTCGACGGACTTTCGGAGGTTTCCTGCGACGTGCTCGTCATCGGCGGCGGCACTGCCGGCCCGATGGCGGCGTTGAAGGCGAAGCTGAAGAATCCGAAGGCCAACGTCGTCCTGCTCGAAAAGGCCAACGTCAAGCGCTCCGGAGCGATCTCGATGGGCATGGACGGCTTGAACAACGCCGTCATTCCCGGCTACGCGACGCCGGAGCAGTACACCAAGGAAATCACCATCGCCAATGACGGCATCGTCGATCAGAAGGCGGTCTACAAATACGCGCAAAATTGCTATTCGATCATCGAGGAACTCGACAGTTTCGGCATCCGCTTTCTGAAGAACGAGAACGGCGACTACGCCGTCAAGAAGGTGCACCACATCGGCACCTATGTGCTGCCTATGCCGAACGGCGAGACCGTGAAGAAGGCCCTGTATCGCCAGCTCCGGCGTGCCCGCATCCTGATCTCCAACCGCTACATGGCGACGCGGCTGCTCAAATCTGCCGACGGACGCATTGCCGGTGCGATCAGCGTTAATACCCGGACCGCCGAGATGCTGGTGATCAAGGCCAAGGCCGTCATCCTGTGCATGGGCGCCGCCGGCCGTCTCGGCCTGCCGACCTCCGGCTACATGTTCGGCACCTACGAGAACGCGGCCAATTCCGGTGACGGCTATTCCATGGCCTATCATGCCGGTGCGGCACTGGCGAACCTCGAATGTTACCAGATCAATCCGCTGATCAAGGACTACAACGGCCCGGCCTGCGCCTACGTCGCCGGTCCCTTCGGCGCCTTCACCGCCAACAACGAGGGATCGCGCTTCATCGAATGCGATTACTGGTCCGGCCAGATGATGCTGGAATTCTACAACGAGCTGCTGTCCGGCAAGGGCCCGGTGTTTCTCCAGCTCAAGCATCTTCACCCCGACACGATCTCGGAAATCGAATCGACGCTGCACAAGGTCGAACGTCCCACGCGCGGCCTGTTCCAGCAGGGGCGCGGGGTCGACTACCGCAGCGAGTCGATTGAGATGCATATTTCCGAGATCGGCTTCTGCTCGGGTCACAGCGCTTCCGGCGTGTTCGTCGACGACAATGCCCGCACCACCGTGCCAGGCCTCTATGCCGCCGGCGACATGGCGAGCGTGCCGCACAATTACATGCTCGGCGCCTTCACCAACGGTTCGGTCGCCGGCGTCGACGCGATGGAATTCGCGGACAATCACGATTTCGCGGAATTCGACGCGGCCGATGTCGCCAGGGAGCGTGACCGCGTGATGGCGCCGACCAAACGCGAGGACGGGATTCCACCGAACCAGATCGAGTACAAGACCCGGCGTCTCGTCAATGACTATCTGCAGCCGCCGAAAGTCACGCGCAAATACGAGCTCGGCATGCGTCGGCTCGCCGAAGCGAGGGAAGACATGCAGGAGCGGATGATCGCGCGCAATGCGCACGAACTGCTCCGCGCGCTCGAAGTACAGTCGATCATGGACTGCGCGGACATGGCGGTGCATGCCTCGCTCTACCGCGAGGAAAGCCGCTGGGGCCTCTATCACTGGCGGACGGATTTCCCGGAGAAGGACAACGAGAATTGGTTCTGCCACACGCTGCTCAGCAAGCAGGACGGCAAGATGACCAGCGAGAAGCGTGCCGTGGAGCCCTATATCGTGCCGATCGCCGACGACGAGAAGGATCTCTACGACAAGCAGCGCATCCGCGCGACAGCCTGACCCGCCGCACAAATAACAGGAGACATACGATGCCTCTCGCTTCCTATCAGACATCGGTTCCGGTGGTCGTCGACGACGCCAAATGCATCGCGGACAAGGGCTGCACCGTGTGCGTTGACGTCTGTCCGCTCGACGTACTGCGTATCAGCGATATGACCAACAAGGCCTACATGGCCTATGACGAATGCTGGTACTGCATGCCCTGCGAGGCGGATTGCCCGACCGGCGCCGTCACCGTCAACATTCCCTATCTGCTGAGGTAGCCATGTCGAGCCCGTTCGAATCCTACGACGATCTCGAAGATGCCGACGAGCGGCTCCAGGCCGCCGATCCAGGGGAGCGCCGCGTCGCGATCATCGCGCTCGGCCATTCCGGCGATCCCGCAGCGGTCGGCCATCTCGCCAAAATGGTCGCCGATCCCGATGCCGGCGTGCGCCAGCAGGTCGCGATGGCGCTCGGCGAGTTCGACGGGCCGGAGGCCGCCAGCGCGCTGGTGAAGCTGCTGGTCGATCCCGAGAGAATCGTTGCGGCCGCCGCGGCCGATAGCATGGCGGAGTTCAAGGATCCAGCCTGCGCCGAAATCATCCTGCCGCTGGTCAAGCATGCCCACGCCTTCGTCCGCATGGGCGCGTTGCGTGCGCTCAAGGAACTGCGTTGCAAGGACACCTTGAAACCCGCGCTGGAAGCGCTCCAGGATTCCGATGCCGCCGTGCGGGTGCAGGCGATCGGCGTGATCGGGTTCCTCAAGCTGGAGGAATCAATTCCGGCGCTGACCGCGCTGATCAACGATCCGGACGCGCATGTGCGCCGTGCCGCCGTCAGCGCGCTCGCCTTCTCGCAGATGAAGCCCGCGGCCGAGATGATCACGCGCGCGTTGAAGGATTCGGACTGGATGGTGCGGGAGATGGCCGCGGAAACGCTGGGCCTCAACGTCAACGGCTCGATCGCCGCCGACCAGCTCATCGCTTCGCTCGGTGACGAGTTCTGGCAGGTGCGGCTGAAGGCAATCCGCAGCCTTGGCCGGATGACGATCGAGCGCGCGGTGCGCCCGATCGGCAATTGCGTCAACCATGAGCAGGCGAATTTGCGGAAGGAAGCCGCTGCTGCGCTCGGCGAGATCGCCCACCACGACGGCGAAGCGTTCCTTGCCGTCATCGCCGACGATCCCGATCCCGAGGTGCGCAAGAACGCGCGCTGGGCGCTTCAGCAGATCGCGGCCCGAAAAGCGCGGGCGGGGGCATAGAAGCGCAGCCGCCTGCCGCGCTGGACTTCCCGTCCCAGACGTTTATTGGTCTTCGCCAATGTGATAGGCCTCCGCGAGCGGAGGTCGATCCGAAAAGAGCGAGGATGCGCCCATGACGACATTGACGGTTAAGGACCTTCTCCCCGAGGACGGCACGCGGGGAACGCTTGTCGGCCGCGTCTGGCTGCCGCAGGCGAATGGCCCGGCCGTGGTCGCCGTGCGCGGCGATGGTGTGTTCGACGTCACCGCAAAATTCCCGACCGTCAGCACGCTCTGCGAGGAAGACGATCCGGCCAAGGCGCTTGCCGCGACCAAGGGCGAGCGCATCGGCGATCTCGAGGCTATCGTTGCCAACACGCCGCCCGATCAGCGCGATGCCAAGAAGCCGTGGTTGCTTGCACCCGTCGATCTCCAGACGCTGAAGGCCGCCGGGGTGACCTTCGCCATCTCGATGCTGGAGCGCGTGATCGAGGAGCGGGCGAAAGGCAATCCGGCCTCGGCCGAAGCGATCCGGAAAGAGGTGACGCGGCTGATCGGCGACGATCTGTCGAAGCTCAAGCCCGGTTCGGACCAGGCGATGCACCTGAAGCAGGTGCTGATCGACCAGAACGCCTGGAGCCAGTATCTGGAGGTCGGCATTGGCCCCGATGCCGAGGTCTTCACCAAGGCGCCGACCTTGTCGTCGGTCGGCACCGGCATGGATGCGGGGCTGCATCCGAAGTCGACCTGGAACAACCCCGAGCCGGAGCTGGTGCTGTTCGTCTCGAGCCGCGGCAAGATCGTCGGCGGCGCGCTCGGCAACGACGTCAATCTGCGCGACTTCGAGGGCCGTTCGGCACTGCTGTTGTCGAAGGCCAAGGACAACAACGCCTCGTGCTCGATCGGTCCGCTGCTGCGTTTGTTCGACGACAGCTTTACCCTCGACGACGCCCGCAAGCTCGACATCAGCCTGAACGTGAGGGGGCAGGACGGTTTCGTCCTCGACGGCCATTCCTCGATCAGCATGATCAGCCGCGATCCGACCGATCTGGTCGAGCAGACCATCGGCAAGGTGCATCAATATCCCGACGGCTTCGTGCTGTTCCTTGGCACGATGTTCGCGCCGGTCAAGGATCGCGACGCGCCGGGGCAGGGGTTCACCCACAAGCGCGACGACATCGTCACCATTGCGGCGCCCCAGCTCGGTAAACTCGTCAACCGCATGCGGACCAGCGACGAGTGCGAGCCCTGGACGTTCGGCATCGGTGCGCTGATGAAGAATCTGGCGCAGCGGAAGCTGATCTAGCGGCCAGCATGTTGCCCCGCCGACAGCGGGCGATTGCACATCGAAATCAGGAGAAGGTCGTCATGCCCGGGCTTGTCCCGGGCATCGACGTTCTTGGTCCTGCATGGCAAAGCCGTGGATGGCCGGGACAAGCCCGGCCATGACGATGTGGCGCTGGCGAAGCCACATCATTTCGTTCATCTTCCCGTTGCATCTGCGGAACAAAATCGCGCTTGGCGTGTCATACGATTACCGCCCTGCCAACTGCGATGTCCCGAGCGAATAGTCAGATAATATGACTAGTCGGAACCAAACTTCCGTGAAATAGTCCCTCCCGCCGCTCAAAGGTCGGCGTGCGGGTGCGATGCTACCAACTGGCGCCCCGGATAACATTTTGGGAGATACGCCTGATGATCCTCAAAGCCCTCTTTGCGGCCAGCGCCACGGCCGCGTTGCTGCTCGCGCTGCCGGCGAACGCCGCCGAGCTCACCATCGGCTTCTCGCAGATCGGATCGGAATCCGGCTGGCGCGCGGCCGAGACCTCGGTCTCCAAGCAGGAGGCCACCAAGCGCAAGGTCAATCTCAAGATCGCCGACGCGCAGCAGAAGCAGGAGAACCAGATCAAGGCGATCCGCTCCTTCATTGCGCAGAATGTCGATGCGATCTTCCTCGCGCCCGTCGTCTCGACCGGCTGGGACTCGGTGCTGAAGGAAGCCAAGGAGGCCAAGATACCGGTCGTGCTGCTCGACCGCGACATCGATCCCTCCGGCAAAGAGCTCTATCTGACCGCCGTGACCTCCGACAGCGTGCACGAAGGCGAGGTCGCCGGCGACTGGCTGGCGAAGACCGTCGGGGCCAAGGCCTGCAACATCGTCGAGTTGCAGGGAACGGTCGGCGCGAGCGTCGCCGCCAATCGCAAGAAGGGTTTTGACACCGCCATCGCCAAGCATGCGAACCTGAAGGTGGTGCGCAGCCAGACCGGCGACTTCACCCGCGCCAAGGGCAAGGAAGTGATGGAAAGCTTCATCAAGGCCGAAGGCGGCGGCAAGTCGATCTGCGCGGTCTATGCGCACAACGACGACATGATGGTCGGCGCGATCCAGGCGATGAAGGAAGCCGGCCTCAAGCCGGGCAAGGAGATCCTCACCGTCTCGATCGACGCGGTCCCCGACATCTTCAAGGCGATGGTGGCCGGCGAAGCCAATGCCACGGTCGAGCTGACTCCGAACATGGCGGGTCCCGCGCTCGATGCCATCGCGGCCTTCAAGGGCAAGGGCACTGTTCCGCCGAAATGGATCCAGACGGAATCCAAGCTCTACACCGCCACCGATGATCCGCAGAAGATCTACGACAGCAAGAAGGGCCTCGGTTACTGAGGCGAGGACGTCGCCGGGCCGCCGGGTTTCGGCAGTCCGGCGATCCCCTTCGAAACTGCTGCGAACGAACAGGTTCCGTGTCCGCATCGACAGCGGGCGCCGCTGGGAGTGAATTTGTCATGGAGAACAGCCCGGATTCCGCTGCTTCCCTGCTGGAGGTGCGCGGGATCAGCAAGAGCTTTGGTGCTGTGCGTGCGTTGCAGGAGGTCGACTTCACGCTTCGCGCCGGCGAGATCCATGCGCTGCTCGGTGAGAACGGCGCCGGCAAGTCCACGCTGATCAAGGTCGTCACGGGCGTATTTCCGCGCGATGCCGGCATCGTCAGGCTGGGCGGCGAAGAGGTCGCGCCGCGCTCGGCCAAGGCGGCGCTCCAGGCCGGCATCGCCACTGTCTACCAGGAGGTCAATCTGCTGCCGAACCTCTCGGTGGCGCAGAACCTGTTCCTCGACCGGCAGCCGATGCGCTTCGGCATCGTGCGCGAAGGCGAGATGCGACGCCGCGCCAAGGCGCTGCTCGCGGATTTCGGCCTCGACATCGACGTATCAGCGCCGCTTGGCAATTATTCGGTGGCGATCCAGCACGTCACCGCCATTGCGCGCGCCGTCGATCTCTCGGCGCGCGTGCTGATCCTGGACGAGCCGACCGCGAGCCTCGATCGCCATGAGGTCGAGATCCTCTTCGGTATCATGCGCCAGCTCGCCAAGCGCGGCATTGGCATCGTCTTCGTCAGCCATTTCCTCGACCAGGTCTACGAGATATCCGATCGCATCACCGTTTTGCGAAATGGTCGCCTGGTCGGCGAGCGCGAGACCGCGTCGCTGTCGCGGCTCGAGCTGATCCGGATGATGCTCGGCCGCGAGTTGGCCGAGACCACCAGCGCGCGGGCATCGGCAGGTGCACAGATGGCGCGTGAAGTCTGTGCGAGCTTCGAGGGTTACGGCAAGGCCGGCTATGTCGCGCCGTTCAATCTCGAGCTGCGCCATGGCGAGGTCGTCGGTCTCGCCGGCTTGCTCGGCTCGGGCCGGACCGAGACGGCGCGGCTGGTGTTCGGCGCCGAGCGCGCCGATCGCGGACAGGCGAGGGTGGAAGGCGCGCCTGTCCGGCTTCAGTCGCCGCGCGACGGCGTGCGCCACGGCTTTGGCTATTGCCCGGAGGAGCGCAAGACCGACGGCATCGTCGCCGAGCTCACCGTGCGCGAAAACATCGTGCTGGCGCTCCAGGCCAAGCGCGGTCTGCATCGGCCGCTGTCGCGACGCGAGCAGGACGAGATCGCAAGCCGTTACGTCAAGATGCTCGACATTCGCCCGCCCGATCCGGAGCGTCCTGTCGGCCTGCTGTCCGGCGGCAATCAGCAGAAGGTGCTGCTGGCACGGTGGCTTGCGACCTCGCCGCGGCTCCTCGTGCTGGACGAGCCGACCCGTGGCATCGACGTCGGCGCGCACGCCGAGATCATCCGCCTGATACGCGAGCTCTGCGACGACGGACTTGCGCTGCTCGTGATCTCCTCCGAACTCGACGAGATCGTGACGTATTCCGATCGTGTGGTGGTGCTGCGTGATCGCGCTCATGTCGAGGAGCTCGCCGGCGAGGCCATCGACGTCGGCAGCATTCTCGCCGCCATCGCCGCCGATGGCGCCAGTGTCGCGCATGAGGGCCGTGCATGACCGCGCTGTTGCCGCGCCGCGGCCTTGCCCAGATCCTCGCGTTGATCGTCATCCTGGCGGTCGATCGCGTGGTGTCGCCGCAATTCTTCGATCTGCGCCTCCAGGACGGCCGGCTGTTCGGCAGCCTGATCGACGTGCTCAACCGCGGCACGCCGGTGGCGCTGCTCTCGCTCGGCATGGTGCTGGTGATCGCGACGCGTGGCATCGATCTGTCGGTCGGTGCGGTCATGGCGATCTCAGGCGCGATCGCGGCGAGCCTCGCCGACAGCCACAGTCTGGCCGTGGTGCTGGCGGCTGCGCTCGGCGCGGGCCTGATCTGCGGATTATGGAATGGATTTCTGGTCGCGGTGCTCGGCATGCAGCCGATCGTGGCGACCCTGATCCTGATGGTGGCGGGGCGCGGCATCGCCCAGCTCATTACCGAAGGCCGCATCGTGACCTTCTCCTCGCCCGATCTGGTCTGGTTCGGCAATGGCTCTATTCTCGGCCTGCCGGTGCCGGTCGCGATTGCGCTGGGCATGTTGATCCTCACCGGCGCGGTGGTGCGCGGCTCGGCACTCGGATTGCTGATCGAGGCAACCGGCGGCAATGCGCGGGCGAGCGAACTTGCCGGCGTCGGTACGCGCGCGATGATCTTGGCGGTCTATGTCTGGTGCGGCGTTTGCGCTGCGCTCGCCGGCGTGATCGCGGCGGCCGACATCATGGGCGCGGATGCCAACAATGCCGGCCTCTGGCTCGAGCTCGACGCCATCCTCGCGGTGGTGATCGGCGGCACCTCGCTGTTCGGCGGCCGCTTCAGCCTCGTGCTGGCCGTACTCGGCGCGCTGATTATCCAGACCATGAACACCGGCATTCTGCTGTCGGGCTATCCGCCGGAGTTCAATTTGCTGGTCAAGGCGGTGGTGGTGCTCGCCGTGCTGCTGCTGCAATCGCCGAAGCTGTCCGGCTTTGCCAACGTGGTGACGCGGCTGCGGAGGACCAAGGCATGAAAGGTCTGCCGCCCGTCCTCATCACGGCGATCGTGCTCGTCGCGGGGTTCGCGCTCTGCGCGATGCAGTTTCCCAACATCGCGTCCACCCGCGTGGTCGGCAATCTCCTCACCGACAACGCCTTCCTCGGCATCGTCGCGACCGGCATGACCTTCGTCATCATTTCCGGCGGCATCGATCTCTCGGTCGGCTCGGTGATCGGCTTCACCACGGTGTTCGTCGCGCTGGCGATCGAGCGCTGGGGAATGCCGCCCCCGGTCGCCTTCGTCGCCATTCTCGCGCTCTCGGCAGCCTTCGGCACGGCGATGGGCGCGGTGATCCATGTCTTCGATCTGCCGCCTTTCATCGTGACGCTCGCCGGCATGTTCCTGGCCCGGGGTGCAAGCTTCCTGCTCTCGACGGAATCGGTGCCGATCACGGCACCGGTCTATTCCACCGTATCGGACTTCGCACTGCGATTGCCCGGCGGTGGACGGCTGACGGCGGTCGCGATCATCATGCTTGCGATCGTGATCGGCGGTGCATTGCTGCTGCAGCTCACCCGGTTCGGCGCCAATGTCTATGCGCTCGGCGGCAGCCGGGCGACCGCGAGCCTGATGGGCGTAGCCGTCGGCAGGATGACGGTGAAAATCTACATGCTGTCGAGCCTGCTCGCTGGCATCGCCGGCATCGTCTTCTCCTTCTACACCAGCGCCGGCTACTCGCTCTCCGCCGTCGGCGTCGAGCTCGACACCATCGCGGCCGTCGTGATCGGCGGCACGCTGCTCACGGGCGGGCAGGGCTCGGTGATCGGCACCTTCCTCGGCGTGCTGATCCAGGGCATGATTCAGACCTACATCAATTTCGACGGGACGCTGTCGAGCTGGTGGACCAAGATCGCGACCGGCGTGCTGCTGTTCGCCTTCATCGCCTTGCAACAGGGGTTGGTCGCGCTCGCGCGCCGGCCCGTGGCAAAGCGCGCGGGAGCAGTCTCATGACCACCTCGCGCATCCTCGTCATCCCGACGCGCCGGGCGCACTCCAATCACGCGGAGGTGGCCCGATCGATCGGCGTCGACATCATCGCCGGCCGTTACGCGGAGGGGACGCGGCTGCCCGGCGATGCCGAGATGATCGCGATGTTCGGCGTGTCGCGGCCGGTGCTGCGCGAGAGCGTGAAGACACTGGTGGCCAAGGGCCTGCTCACCACCAAGGCGCGGGTCGGCACCGTGGTGCGCGAGCGCGCCGCCTGGAACATGTTCGACGCTGACGTGCTGGCCTGGCACCTGGACGCCGGGATCGACAAGCGCTTCCTCAACGACCTCGCCGAGATCCGCCTCGCGGTCGAGCCGCGCGCGGCGATGCTGGCGGCGGCGCAGCGGTCGGAGCAGGACGTCGTCGAGTTGCACCGCTGCATGGAGCGGATGCGACTTGAAGCTTCCGACTCCGTCGGCTTTGCCGATGCCGACCTAGCGCTTCATGTCGGTGTAGCGCGGGCGTCCGGAAATCTGTTCATGCGCTCGATCGGGCACGTCATCGAGGCTGCGTTGCGCGCCTCGTTCCTGCTCAGCGCACCGGTCGAACCGGAGGACCGCGACACCGTTCTGCTCTGGCATCAGAAGATCGTCGATGCCATCGCCGCCGGTGATGCCGCGACTGCGTCGGAGGCGATGGTCTACGTCATTCACAACGGCATGCGCCGCCATGAGGGTACGGTGATCGAGACTGTACCGGCCGAAGCGCTGCCGTCCGCGGAAGCTGGAGAAAGATCGTGACTGAACTTCGCATCGCCATCGTCGGCTTCGGCAAGATCGCGCGGGACCAGCATGTCGGCGCCATCGCAGCAGTTCCCGGCGCGACGCTGGCCTCCGTCGCCAGCCGCAATGCCTCGCTGCCCGATCTGCCGCATTTCGCGACCATCGAAGAGCTGCTGGAAAAAGGTCCGCCGATCGACGCGGTGTCGCTCTGCACGCCGCCTCAAGTGCGCCGCGCCCAGGCCGTCGCAGCCCTCAGGGCCGGCAAGCACGTCATGTTGGAGAAGCCGCCCGGCGCCGGCGTTGCCGAGCTCGATCCGCTGATCGCGATGGCGAGGGAGGCCAAGCGGACGTTGTTCGCGACCTGGCATTCGCGCCATGCACCGGCGGTCGAGCCGGCGCGCGAGTGGCTTGCCGCGCGGCGGATCACCTCCGTCCACATCAATTGGAAGGAGGACGTGCGCGTCTGGCATCCCGGGCAGGCGTGGATATGGGAGCCGGGCGGGCTCGGGGTGTTCGATCCCGGCATCAATGCGCTGTCGATTTTGACCAGGATCTTGCCGAAGCCCGTGTTCGTCACCGCGGCCGAGCTCGCTTTCCCCGCCAATTGCCAGGCGCCGATCGCCGCGAAGCTGACGCTGACCGACCTTGGCGGCCTGCCTGTGACCGCCGAGTTCGATTTCCGCCAGACCGGGCCGCAGAGCTGGGATATCCTCGTCGAAACCGACCAGGGCCGGATGACGCTATCCCGCGGCGGCCGGATCATGGCGATCGACGGCAGGACCGTTGCCGAGGCGCCCGATGAGGAATATCGGGAGCTCTACCGGCGCTTTGTCACGCTCGCCGCGACAGGCGCGAGCGACGTCGATCTGGCGCCGCTTCGTCTCGTTGCGGACGCCTTCCTGGTCGGCAGGCGCACGATCGTCGAACCGTTTGTGGATTGATCATGGCTGGAACGAAAACAGAAAAAGACATCTTCGGAACGCTGCCGGACGGCCGCAAGGTGGAGCGCATCGTGCTGCGCGGAGAGGGCGGGTTCGAGGCGCGCATCATCACCCACGGTGCAGTCTTGCAGGCCTTGATCGCGCCGGATGCGAAGGGGGGCTACGAGGACATCGTGCTCGGCCATGACACATTCGCCGGCTATCTCGCCGAGCGAAAGTTCTTCGGTGCCACCGTCGGCCGCTACGCCAATCGCATCGCCAACGGACAATTTTCGCTCGATGGCGAGACAGTGCAGCTTCCCGTCAACAACGGTCCGAATGCGCTGCATGGCGGCCTCGACGGATTCGACCGCAAGCTCTGGGACATTGCGGAGATCGAAGATGGCGCCGAGCCCGCGGTTACGCTGACCTACACGAGCCCGCATGGCGAGGAAAACTATCCCGGTCGGCTCGATGTGCGCCTGACCTATCGCGTTACCGGCCCGGCCGAGCTATCCCTCACCATGGAGGCGCGGACCGACCGGCCGACCATCGTCAACCTGACCAACCACAGCTTCTTCAATCTGGAAGGCGCGACATCCGGCACGCCCATTCTCGATCACAAGCTGACGGTCGCCACCGGACATTTCCTCCCGATCGATCCCACCGCCATTCCGTTGCCCGAGGCGCCGCGCAGGGTTGCGGGCACGCCGTTCGACTTCCGCGAGCCGCGGCCCGTCGGCGAGCGCATCCGCGAGAGCGACCAGCAATTGCGCAACGGCAGGGGCTACGATCACACCTATTGTCTCGCGCGTGACGGCAAGCTTGCGCTCGCGGCGCGGCTGGAGGCGCCGCGCTCGGGGCGCATCATGGAGCTGTTCACCGATCAGCCCGGTCTGCAGGTCTATTCGGGTAATTATCTCGACGGCACGATTTCGGGCAAGGGCGGCAAGCTCTACCGGCAGTCGGACGCCATGTGCCTGGAGCCGCATATGTGGCCGGATGCACCGAACCGGCCGGATTTCCCGAGCCCACGCCTCGATCGTGGCCAGGTCTACCGCCATCACACCGTCTATCGCTTTGCGGTGAGGAGGTCATGATGGAGCAGGTGCCGATCTCGGTTCTTTCAGACGATCCTTGTCATCTCGGCGAGGGGCCGACCTATGACGTGAGCACGGACACGGCCTGGTGGTTCGATATCCGTGAGGGGCGATTGTTCGAGGCGCAGCTCGGCACCGGCAGCATTCGCGTTCATGCGCTGGGCCGGATGGCCAGCGCACTTGGGCGGATCGACGCCGAACGGCAGTTGATCGTCGCGGAAGACGGCCTCTATATCCGCATAATCGCCGACGGCGCGATGACGCTGTTCTGTCCGCTCGAAGCCGACAATCACGCGACCCGCTCCAACGATGCCCGCGTGCATCCCTCCGGCACGTTCTGGATCGGCACCATGGGCCGAAAGGCGGAAGCAGGGGCAGGGGCGATCTACGCGTTCCATCACGGCGAGATATCGATGCTGTTTCCGCGCATCAGCATTCCCAACTCGATCTGCTTCTCGCCCGATGGCGCCACCGGCTACTTCGCCGACACCGCGCGCGCGGTGCTCTACGCGGTGCCGCTCAATCCCACGACCGGCCTGCCGCGCGGCGAGCCGGAAGTGCTGCTGCGCCACACCGGTAGCGGCGGCCTCGATGGTTCGGTGTGCGACGCCGACGGGAACATCTGGAACGCCTGCTGGGGCGCGAGCCGTATCGACGTCTACTCTCCGCAAGGCGAGCGCCTGCGCTCGATGAGCGTGCCGGCAAAGCAGGCGAGCTGCCCCGCTTTTGTCGGCCCCGATCTGTCGCGTCTTCTCGTCACCTCGGCCTGGCAGGACATGGATGCGGCGGCACGTGCCGCCGATCCGCAAGCAGGCCACACCTTCCTGTTGGAGGCCTCCGCGCGCGGTCGCGCGGAGCCTGACGTCAAGCTCGCATAGGAGGCTCGAAGCCACACACCGCCAATTTCTCGACGACACGAAAAAACAGTCTGACATCCAAGGGAGCGAAACATGTTGAAACTGAAGACGACATTCCTCGCGCTGGCGCTGGCCGGCGCTGCGACGATGGCCGCGGGCGTCACCGCCTCAGCCCAGGATAAAGCAACAGTCGGCATCGCCATGCCGACCAAATCGTCGGCGCGCTGGATCGACGACGGCAACAACATGGTCAAGGTGCTGAAGGAGCGCGGCTACAATACCGACCTGCAATATGCCGAGGACGACATTCCGAACCAGCTCTCGCAGGTCGAGAACATGGTGACCAAGGGCGCGAAAGCGCTGGTGATCGCCGCGATCGACGGCACCACGCTCTCCGACGTGCTCAAGCAGGCGAAAGCAAAGGGCATCACCGTGATCGCCTATGACCGCCTGATCCGCGGCACGCCCAACGTGGACTATTACGCGACCTTCGACAATTTCCAGGTCGGCGTGCTCCAGGCCGAGTCGATCGTGCAGGGCCTCGGCCTCAAGGATGGCAAGGGTCCGTTCAACATCGAGCTGTTCGGCGGCTCGCCCGACGACAACAATGCCTACTTCTTCTACAACGGCGCGATGAGCGTGCTGAAGCCGTACATCGACAGCGGCAAGCTCGTCGTCGTCTCCGGCCAGATGGGCATGGACAAGGTCGCGACCTTACGCTGGGACGGCGCCACCGCGCAGGCCCGCATGGACAATCTGCTCAGCGCCTACTACGGCAACAAGAAGGTCAACGCAGTGCTGTCGCCCTATGACGGCCTGTCGATCGGCATCATCTCCTCGCTGAAAGGCGTCGGTTATGGCAGCGCCGGCCAGCCGATGCCTGTCATCTCGGGCCAGGATGCCGAGGTGCCCTCGATCAAGGCGATGCTGCGCGGCGATCAGTATTCGACCATCTTCAAGGACACCCGCGATCTCGCCAAGGTGACCGCCGACATGGTCGACGCTGCGCTTGCCGGCAAGCAGGTCACCGTCAACGACACCAAGACCTACGAGAACGGCGCTAAGACCGTGCCGTCCTATCTGCTCAAGCCGGTCGTGGTCTACAAGGACAATTGGGAGAAGGTCCTGGTCGACAGCGGCTACTACAAGAAGTCGCAGTTCCAGTAAGAGGTCTACTCCCTCTCCCAACCTGCGGAGAGGGAGTTCTTTAGGGTTAGGGCGAAGCGCATGTTTATGAACTCGTCATGCCCGGGCTTGTCCCGGGCATCCACGTCCCTCTTCGCAAGCGGCTGCACGTGGATGGCCGGGACAAGCCCGGCCATGACGATTGTGGAGGCACCCGGGAGAATGATCCGATGACCGCAATGCTGGAGATGCGCAACGTCAGCAAGAGCTTTTCCGGCGTGCAGGCGCTGCGCGACGTCAACTTCTCGGTTGAAGCCGGGCAGATCCACGCCCTCGTCGGCGAGAACGGTGCCGGCAAGTCCACGCTGATGAAGGTGCTCAGCGGCGTCTATCCCGCCGGTAGCTATGAGGGCACCATCATCTTCGATGGCGAGGAGCGCCGCTTCCGCGATATCAACGATTCCGAGGCGCTCGGTATCATCATCATCCATCAGGAGCTGGCGCTGATCCCGCTGATGTCGATTGCCGAGAACATCTTCCTGTCGCATCCGCCGTCCAGGCTCGGCGTGATCGATCGCGACGAGGTTTATCGGCGCACGCGGGAACTCCTGGCGCAGGTCGGCCTCAAGGAATCGCCGGATACGCTGATCACCGATCTCGGCGTCGGCAAGCAACAGCTGGTCGAGATCGCCAAGGCGCTGTCCAAGCGGGTGCGGATGCTGATCCTGGACGAGCCGACCGCCAGCCTCAACGAGGCCGACAGTGCCGCGCTGCTCGAGCGCCTCATGGCCTTCCGCGCGCAGGGCATCGGCTCGATCCTGATCTCGCACAAGCTCAACGAGGTCGCCAAGGTCGCCGACCACATCACCGTGCTGCGCGACGGCCGCACCGTGGACAGCATTGATTGCCACGCCGAGCCGATCCAGGAAGACCGCATCATCCGCAGCATGGTCAACCGCGATCTCGCCCATCGCTTTCCGGAGCGCAGCGCAAAGATCGGCGAGCCCGTCCTCACCGTCGAGAACTGGTCGGTCTACCATCCCATCCATCCCGAGCGGCAGGTGATCAAGAACGTTGATTTCAGCGTGAAACGCGGCGAGGTCGTCGGCATTGCCGGATTGATGGGCGCTGGCCGCACCGAATTCGCCATGAGCCTGTTCGGCCGTTCCTGGGGCACCACGATCAGCGGCCGCATCCGGCTCGAGGGCCATGAGGTCGTGCTGCCGAACGTCGCGGCCGCGATCGACGCCGGCCTTGCCTATGTCACCGAGGACCGCAAGCAGCTCGGACTTATCCTCGCCGACGACGTCCGCAAGAACGTCACGCTCGCAAGCCTCGACCAGGTCGCGCCGAACCGCGTCATCGACGACATCGCCGAGCTGAAGGTCGCCAGCGACTACCGCAACCGGATGCGCATCCGCTGCTCCGACGTCTATCAGGAGACCGGCCAGCTCTCCGGCGGCAACCAGCAAAAGGTCGTGCTGTCGAAATGGCTGATGACCGACCCCAAGGTCTTGATCCTGGACGAGCCGACCCGGGGCATCGACGTCGGTGCCAAATACGAGATCTACTGTATCATCAACGAGCTTGCGGAAGCCGGCCGCGGCGTGGTGGTGATCTCCTCGGAGATGCCCGAGCTGCTCGGCATCTGCGACCGCATCTGTGTCATGAACGACGGCGCCTTCGTCGGCGAGTTCCCCGGCACCGAAGCGACGCAGGAAAAGATCATGCGCGCCATCATGCGCAACGACAGAAATTATGGAAGCCGCGCCCTGGCGGGTGCCGAGATGGGAGGATCGCAGCCATGACCGACAAGACGGTTTCGCTGCCCGAGGAGCGCCGGAACGGCAGCTTCATCAAGAACAATCTACGCAACTACGGCATGCTAATGTCGCTGATCGCGATCATGCTGTTCTTCCAGGTCATGACCGGTGGCACACTGCTGCAGCCGCTCAACCTGACCAATCTGGTGCTCCAGAACAGCTATATCGTCATCATGGCGCTTGGCATGCTGCTTGTCATCGTCACCGGCCATATCGACCTCTCGGTCGGCTCGGTCGCGGGCTTCGTCGGCGCGGTGGCCGCCGTGCTGATGGTGACATACAAGGTCGACTACACGCTCGCCTTCATCGCCTGTCTGCTGCTGGGCGCGGCGATCGGCGCCGCGCAGGGCTATTGGGTGGCCTATTTCAAGATTCCGTCCTTCATCGTGACGCTGGCCGGCATGCTGGTGTTCAAGGGCCTCGCACTCGCGGTATTGCAGGGCCAGTCGCTCGGGCCGTTCCCGGTGACCTTCCAGAAACTGTCCTCCGGCTTCATTCCCGAGCTCTTGCCGGAGACCGGCACCCTGCATCCGACATCCATGCTGATCGGTGCGGTGCTCGCGCTTGGCCTCGTATACGCCAGCGCCAGGGGAAGGTCGCGCGAGCAGTTGCACGGCATCGAGGTCGAACCCTACGCGTTCTTCCTCGGCAAGAGCATCCTGCTCGCCTGCGCCGTGCTCTATTTCACCTATCTGATCGCCTCGCATCGCGGCCTGCCGAACGTGCTGGTGATCATGGGTGCGTTGATCGCACTCTACGGCTTCGTCACCCGCCGCACCGTGATCGGCCGGCAAATCTATGCGGTCGGCGGCAACGCCAAGGCCGCAAGCCTGTCGGGCATCAAGACGGAACGGTTGACCTTCCTCACCTTCGTGAATATGGGCGTGCTCGCTGCGCTCGCCGGCCTCGTCTTCGCTGCGCGCCTCAACACCGCAACGCCGAAGGCGGGTCTCGGCTTCGAGCTCGACGTCATCGCCGCCTGCTTCATCGGCGGCGCCTCAGCCTATGGCGGTGTCGGCCGCGTCGGCGGCGCCGTGGTCGGCGCCATGATCATGGGTGTGATGAACAACGGCATGTCCATCCTCGGCATCGGCATCGACTATCAGCAGGTCATCAAGGGCCTGGTCCTGCTCGGGGCGGTGTGCATCGACGTGTATAATCAGCGGAGATGAGGCTGCGTAGCGAAGCGCAATCCGGGGCCACTTACCCGCATTCCGCTCCGCTCCATGCGGCTACGGCAGCCGTTACTGCGTCGTGAAGAGCACCGCCGCTATCGCGACGGAGAGGCTCACCGCCGAGACGGTTGCCACGGTCGATAGCACGCCCATTCGCCGGAGTGCGACGGCGAAGACAATGATGATGGGCGTCGCGGTCATCAGCCCGATTTGTGCGTCGCTCATGTCAGCGCTCGCAGCTCCATGGAACCTTGGAGTGCTCGTACCGCGACCCGGCCGGCCGGACGTTGCGACGGCGCAAACAAATTGATCGGCATTCCCCAAGTTTGTCCGGCAACAAACTCGGATCGGCGCGGCTGAGCTAAGTCTGGCCGGTGTCCTGATCCGGAAGAGCAGATGTCGGCAGCCGATTGCGAACCACAGGGAGCTGGCTGGGGAATTCTGGACGATCTTCCCGGCGATCCCATGATCTGGGTGTTGATCTTCAGCGAGCTCGCCGCCTTCGGTCTGTTTCTCGGTGCCTTCACGGTCGCCCGCGCGATCCATCCCGCCGTGTTCGCCGCGGGGCAGGCGGCACTTGATCCGGGTCTGGCAGGACTGAACACTGTCGTGCTGGTGACGAGCGGTTGGGCCGCAGCCCGGGCTACGAAGGCCGCGCGGGCCAGCGAGAGGCGGGCGACACGATACTGGCTCCTCACAGCCATGGGGCTTGGCGGCCTGTTCGTGGCGATCAAGCTCGGCGAATATGCCGAAGAGATCGGACGCGGCATCGGACTCGAGACCAGTCCGTTCTTTACACTCTACTTCCTCCTGACCGGCTTCCATCTCCTGCATGTCTGCCTCGGTATCATCATCCTAGCCGTGGTCTGCCGCCGCGCGGAGGCGTTCAGCGTCGAGACGGGAACGGCCTTCTGGCACATGGTCGATCTGGTCTGGATCGTGATGTTCCCGATTCTTTATCTGGTGCGGTGACGATGCCGGATCGCCTGGACTTCACCTGGCTCGCGCTGATCGGCCTCGCACTCGCGACCGTCCTGGTGCCGCCGCTGGTGCCGCGGCCGCTGCTCGGCAACGCCCTGCTGCTGGCCCTCGCCGCAGTCAAGGGGCGCCGGATAGCGCTCGATTTCCTCGATCTTCGCGCAGTGCCCGCGCTCTGGCGCGGCCTCGTCAGCGCCTGGATCCTCGTCGTGGTGCTGTTTGCCTGGCTCACATCCGCAGTCATCGCCCTGATCTGACTCACTCCTTGCGCCCTGACAAAGAACGGGCCGGGCCAATCGGCAATAAATCGCATCACCGATTTACGCGACAGGACTCAATTGAAAGGATTGGCAATGGCTGAACGCCTGACCAAGTCGGCCGCTCGAAATATCTTCTACGGCGGCTCGGCCTTTTTCTTCGCCATCTTCATCGGGCTGACGGCGCACAGCCACTACTACATGGCCACAACCTCGACGGACGCGGCGACGCTGACGTCGTCGGTCGCCCGCGGCAAGCATGTCTGGGAGAAGAACTCCTGCATCAACTGCCACACGTTGCTCGGCGAAGGCGCCTATTTCGCGCCCGAAGTCGGCAACGTCTGGGATCGATGGGGCGGCAAGGAGGATCCGGCCGGCGCGCGAGAGACACTGAAGGCCTGGATGCAGTCGCAGCCCTCGGGCGCGGAGGGCCGGCGGCAGATGCCGCAGTTCAACCTCACCGACCAAGAGCTCAATGATCTCGCCGATTTCCTGCAATGGGTGAGCACGATCAAGCGCCAGGATTGGCCGCCAAACAAGGCCGGCTGAGCCCGCCGCTTTCCTCTTTCCAGACAGAGAGAATCCGAGATGAAATATCAAACCCAGAAAGTCGCGATGCTATATTTCTACGGCGCGCTGACCCTGTTCCTGGCTCAGGTCCTGTTCGGTCTCCTCGCCGGGACAATCTACGTTCTGCCCAACACGCTGTCGGTGCTGCTGCCGTTCAATATCGTCAGGATGATCCACACCAATGCGCTGATCGTGTGGTCGTTGATCGGCTTCATGGGCGCGACCTACTTCCTGCTGCCTGAGGAAACCGAGACCGAGCTGTACAGCCCGCTGCTCGCAAAGATCCAGTTCTGGATGTTCTTCGGCGCAGCTGGCGTAGCGGTGGTCGGCTATCTCTTCCACTACCACGAGGGTCGCGAGTTCCTCGAGCAGCCCTTCATCATCAAGGTCGGCATCGTCGTCGTCTGCCTGATGTTCCTGTTCAACGTGACCATGACCGCGCTCAAAGGGCGCAAGACCACGGTCACCAACATCCTGCTGTTTGGCCTGTGGGGCGTTGCGATCTTCTTCCTGTTCGCTTTCTACAATCCGGCAAACCTCGCCGTCGACAAGATGTACTGGTGGTACGTCGTCCATCTCTGGGTCGAGGGCGTCTGGGAGCTGATTATGGCCTCCGTGCTCGCCTATCTCATGATCAAGCTCAATGGGATCGATCGCGAGGTGGTCGAGAAGTGGCTCTACGTCATCATCGGCCTTGCGCTATTCTCGGGAATTCTCGGCACCGGCCATCATTTCTACTGGATCGGCGCGCCCGGCTACTGGCAGTGGATCGGCTCGCTGTTCTCGACGCTCGAGGTCGCGCCGTTCTTCACGATGGTGATCTTCACGGTGCAGCTGACCTGGAAGGCCGGCCGCAAGCATCCGAACCGCGCCGCGCTGCTGTGGTCGGTCGGCTGTTCGGTGATGGCGTTCCTGGGCGCCGGCGTCTGGGGTTTCCTGCACACGCTTTCCTCGGTGAACTACTACACCCACGGCACCCAGGTCACCGCTGCGCACGGCCATCTCGCCTTCTTCGGCGCCTATGTGATGCTCAATCTTGCCGTGATGGCTTACGCCATCCCGCAGATCAAGGGACGCGCGCCCTATAACCAGTGGCTCAGTATGACGAGCTTCTGGATCATGTGCACGGCCATGATGACCATGACGTTCGCGCTAACCTTTGCCGGCGTGGTCCAGGTCCATCTCCAGCGCGTGCTCGGCCAGAGCTACATGGACGTGCAGGACCAGCTCGCCTTCTTCTACTGGGTGCGGCTCGGCTCCGGCGTGTTCGTCGCCATCTCGGCGCTGATGTTCGTCTGGGCGGTGCTGGTGCCCGGCCGCGAAAAGCAGGCGCCCATTCCCGCCGCGCTGCAGCCGGCCGAGTAAGCGTGACGGGGGGGGGCGGGGGTAGCGGCCCCCCCGGGAAACAATTTATGTGAGAGAAAAATAAAATTAGAAATAAACCCAATGGCCCGCCCGCCCCCCCCCAA